>CAZMNI010000205.1:0-3749 GCA_964567615.1 uncultured Chryseobacterium sp. | reverse complement strand
AGCCGATGGCTGCCAGCATGCCTTGGATGACAGAAGAGGGGAAGTAGAGGCCGATTATGCCCGCGCGCAGGGCACCGAGCGCGATTTGGATTGCGCCAGCGAGCACGACGGCAAGCAGGAAGGCTTCAAAAGAAGGCAAGCTCGAAATGGCCGCAAAGACGAGGACGGCCAGGCCGGCTGCAGGTCCGGAAACGCCTACAGCTGAACCGCTTGCGAATCCGATCACGGTGCCCCCCACGATGCCAGCAATCAAACCGGACAACGGCGGTGCACCGGAGGCCAAGGCGATGCCTAGGCAGAGGGGGAGTGCGACGAGGAAGACAACGACGGATGCGGGAAGGTCCCGACGGATCGATGAGAACATGGCAAAACAAAATGTGGCCACGCCGAGCGGCCTGATCGAAGGAAAGAAGGGCAGGAGCTGATGGAGTCAGCAGGGAGTCGATCAGGCGACTTCTGGTGGACGGGCATCCGGCCGCGGACGGCATTCCGGATGCAGGTCGGGCGCATGTGCCCGAAGCAGTGGCCGGCCTTCGAGCCATGAACCACTGCGGTCAGATTCGTCCCAAGGGAGGGATTCCTCGAGTTCTGGCGATTCGTCCTCGGCATCTTCTGCGGGTGCAGAGACCGGACCCGGGGCCGGAGCAACGGTTTCGCCCACTTCTTCGAACGAAGAGGCACAAATCACCTGGGCAGGACCTTCATCGGTGGACAGGACCGCGCAGGTGGGTGCTACGAGCACGGCGCACATTGCTGCAATCACAGCCCGGGCGAACCAGGGTGCGGTGACCGCAAATGCGACGGAGTAGCGGGTGAACAACATGGCTGTTACGCGGCTTCGGTGGCCGTGAACGGGACGACAGAGAAATCAACCACGCCTGTGGAAACGTCGTACATCGCACCGACGATGGCGATTTCGCCACGCGTCTCCATGTCCCGCAGGATGGGGCTTTCGCGCCGAATTCGGTCGCATACGAGCTTGACATTCAAGGCGACACAGTGGTCGACATGTTCATCTGTCGGTTCGGGGCCTTCGGCTGTGCGGATGGCCTCGACGGCGGGTTGGATGTGTGAGAGCAGTCCGGTGATGTTGCCGTCTTGCAGGCCGGTGTAGGCGCCGCGAACGGCGCCGCACTGGGTGTGTCCGAGGACCAAAATGAGCTTCGATCCGGCGTATTTGCTGGCGAATTCAAGGCTTCCGAGGACATCCGGGTTGACCGTGTTGCCGGCGAGACGGACGACGAACATGTCGCCGAATGCGGCGTCAAACACTTCTTCGACGGGCACGCGGCTGTCGATGCAGCCGAGCACGGCGCAGTAGGGGAATTGGCCTTCTGCGGCGTCTGCCAGCAGGTTGCCTCGGGAGCGACGGTGCGTGATGTGCTTCATGAACCGGTCGTGGCCGGCCTGCAGCAGGTAAAACGCATCCGAAGGAGTCAGGCTTTGCTGAAACTCCTTGCTGATCGCCCCGTCAAGCGCCAAGTACTTTTCGTTGATGGGCATAAAAAAGGATTTAGGGTGAAACGAATAAAATCGAATAACCCTCAAACCTACGCATCAAGTTCGCGCTCGGCCTCCCAAAGGTTGTGAATGTCCTTAGAACACCGCCCGGGCGATGGTGGCGGTGGGCTCGGCGCGTCCCATGGTGTAGAAGTGGATGGCGGGGACCCCGGCGGCGCGGAGTTCTCGGGCTTGGGCGATGCACCAATCGATGCCGATGGCGCGGACTTCCGCATCCGATGAGGCGGTCTCGACGGCGCGGACCAGGTCGTCGGGGAGGTTGATGTGGAAGTGCTGGGGGATGGTGTTGATTTGGCCGCGGGCGGTCAACGGCTTCAGGCCCGGGATGATGGGTACTCCGATCCCCGCCGCGCGGCAGGCCTCCACAAAGTCGAAGTACGCCCGGTTGTCGAAGAACATCTGCGTCACCACATACTCCGCGCCATCTTCGACCTTCCGCTTCAGCCAACGCAGGTCGCTCGCGGCATTCGGGGCTTCGAAGTGCTTCTCCGGGTAGCCGGCCACGCCGATGCAGAAGTTCGTCCGGGTCGTATTCCGCAAGTCCGGGTCGAGGTACTCGCCGCGGTTCATTGCCGCAACTTGCTGCAGCAGCTCGATGGCGTAGGCATGCCCGTCGGCTTCGGCCTTGAACCGGCCTTCCGCACGGATGGGGTCGCCCCGGAGGACGAGGACGTTTTCGACGCCGACGAAGTCGAGGTCGATGAGCGCGTTCTCCGTCTCTTCCTTCGTGAACCCGCCGCAGATGATGTGCGGGACGGTGTCGAGTTTGTAGCGGTGCTGCAGCGCGGCGCAGATGCCCACGGTGCCGGGGCGTTTGCGGACGGTTCGCTTTTCCAGCAGGCCGCCGCGCACCTCGCGGTAGACGAACTCTTCGCGGTGGTAGGTCACGTCGACGAAGGCGGGCTCGAACTCGAGGAGGGCCTCGACGGTGGAGTGGATGTGGCCGATGTTCTCGCCTTTGAGGGGCGGGAGGAGTTCGAAACTGAAGAGCGTCGAGCGGGCTTCGGCGATGCGTTGGGCGACCTTCATGAAGCTGATTCTGAGGGGGATGTATGGAGGATGTGGGCCAAACCGCGCCCTGCCACCGCCTCGGTCACACCGCGGCGCGCCGCGAGGTCGGCGAGGGCGTCGGGACCGATGAGGCCGACCCCGAAGTAGCGGGCTTCCGGATGTGCGAAGTAGTAGCCGCTCACAGCGGCGGCGGGTTGCATGGCGAGGGTGTCGGTGAGTGTGGCGCCGATGCGCGTTTCGGCGTCAAGGAGGGTCCAAATCGTCCGCTTGTCCGCGTGGTCGGGGCAGGCCGGATAACCCGGCGCCGGACGGATGCCGCGGTACGCCTCGGCAATGAGTTCGTCGGTCGAAAGCGCCTCATCGGGCGCATAGCCCCAGTAGCGGGTGCGCACCTGGGCATGGAGCCATTCGGCCAGGGCTTCTGCCAGCCGGTCCGCCACGGATTTGACCAGGATTGCGGCAAAGTCATCCCCGGCTGCGGTGAGTTCGGCTGCCCATTCCTCTGCACCGTGGATGGCCACGGCAAAGGCCCCGATGTGATCGTTTGCAGGTGCGATGCAATCGGCGAGGGACCGCTGGATGCCGGCGTGTTGGGGCACCTGTTGGCGCAGGAACTCGAACCGCCCTAACTCTTCCGCACCGTCCACGCTCCGCACCGACACGGTTTCCGGTCCCGTCCGGGCAGCCGGAAACAGCCCCACTGCGGCACGCGGCTGCAACCGCCGGCTGCATTCCCCCCCATCGAGCAGAGCCTGCGCCTCGGCGTACAGCCGCGTCGCCTCTTCCCCCACGACCTCGTCTTGCAGGATCCGCGGAAATTTCCCGGCCAGCCCCCACGACTGAAAGAACGGCGTCCAATCGATGTACGCCACCAGCTCCTCCACCTGCACCTCTGGCACCTGCACCCCGAGGAAGGCCGGAACAGGCGCACCGGCAACCTCCACCGGCGCCCCCCGCCGACGCGCCTCCTCCAGCGGCAGCAGCGTCCGCGCCGCCCGGTCCGCGGCGTAGAGCCTGCGCACCTCGGCGTAGTCCGAGGCCACGGTCGCAGCGTACGCCTCGCGGGAGTCTGCGGCCACCAGCGCCGCCGCCACCGGGACCGCGCGCGAAGCATCCCCCACGTGGACGACGGGACCAGCGGCCCTCCCCTCGAGCTTTACGGCCGTGTGCACCCGCGAGGTCGTCGCCCCCCCGATCAGCACGGGGGTCCGCATCCC
>CAZMNI010000204.1:0-3758 GCA_964567615.1 uncultured Chryseobacterium sp. | reverse complement strand
ACGGTTGTTGTCGGTTCAAACACAACGCTGGATGTGGTGTGCTTCGATTCATGTGCAGCATGTAGCGGCTGCACGGATCCCTTCAGCTTGGAATTCAATCCGTTTGCTGGAGTGGATGACGGTTCATGTGCGACTGCGGTGGTGTTCGGCTGCACGTACACTGACGCAACGAACTTCGACGATGCGGCGAACATGGAGGACGGTTCGTGCACCTTCGAGTTGGGCAATGCATGCCCGGGCGATTTGAACGAGGACGGCGTGGTGGGTACTCCGGACCTGCTCGTGTTCCTCGCTGCCTTCGGTACGGATTGCGACTAAGGAAACGTGATTTTTTGCGGCAACGCCTCCCCGGACTCCGGGGGGGCGTTGTGCGTTAGAGCCGCTGGATAAACTCTTGGAGGTTCGCCCCTTTGTCGAGGTCGAGCCGCTTCCTCAGGCGGAACCGGCTGATTTCGACTGCGCGAACGGAGACAAACATGAGGGCAGCGATTTCCTTCGAGGAGAGGTTCATGCGGATGTATGCGCACAGCCGCAAGTCGTTTTTAGTCAGGTGAGGAAAGCGCTCACGCAACCGGGTTTGGAAGTCGATGTGTACCCGGTCGAACTGCTGCGAGAACTGCTCCCAGCCGGCATCGAAGCGCTCGTCTTGTTGGATGACTTGGATAAGTTCCTGGATGGACTTCTGCTGCGCGCGGTTTGCATCTCCGCGCAGGGCCACGAGCCCCTTCCGCACCGTTGAAAGCGCCTCGCCTTTTTCCATCAGGTGGAGCGTTGCGGAAGCAAGCTCTTGGTTGCGCAGTTCGAGTTCAGCACGGGCGCGCTCTTCGCGCTCGCGCACGAGATCGGCTTGGGCTTCCGCAAGTGCATGGATGCTCTTGAGCCGTTCCCTCCGCCTGACCGTATAGAGGATGGCGAGAACCCCGCTGAGGGCTGCGACGCCGAACACCAGCCGTGCAAGTGCCGTGCCGTACCAAGCCGGGGGGACCTGAACCGTCATCGTAGCTGCGGGTCCTGTGAAGGCAGGGCTGAGCAGGGCACGGAATTCGAGCCGGTGCACGCCTTCGCTCAATCCTGGCAAGGTGACGGCCGCAGCGGGTACCGGCGCAGACCACGCGGCGGAGACATCGGGCAAGCGCCACTGGTACTGTACCTGCCCCAGCCAACGGTTGCCCGACGTGCCCAGTGCAAGTTCCAAGGCGTGGATGCCCGGGCCGAGGCGCACGTTGCCGGGCGAGCGTTCCCGAGGCGAGGAAGGAGCCGCATTCAAATGACGGACCCGGTGGAGCACGGCTTGTGGTGCATCTTCTGCGGCGAGCATGCGGTTCGGGTCGACGGTGAGGAAACCGGATGCGGTCGGGATGCACACTTCTCCGTTTGGCATGCATTCAATGGATTCAAACCCTGCAATGGGGGCTGCACCGGAGAGGGGCAGGTGGCGGATACGCGTGGCGGGACGTAACCCCCGGGTGACGGGTTGGATGCAACCGACGTGGCCCGGTGTGAAGTACCATACCGTGCCGTCGGGTGCACGGGCGATGTGCCGAAACGGAGCATCGGCATCCAACCCTTCGGTGAACGCTTCTTCGCGCACGACGCGGTTGAGTTTTGAATCCCAGCGCCAGAGACCGCGGTCGGCTGTGAAGAGGATTTGGTCCTCGAGCGCATGCACACGCAAGCCCAGCGTATCGGAAAATCCGGCGGACCGGCCGATGGACTCAATCGATTCGATGGCGCGCAACGGGGCATCCAGCCGGATCCGCCAAACGCCTTTGTAGGGATGGCTTACCCAGATGTGCCGGTTGTCCGCTGCAGCCACAAAGCGGGCACTTTCGTTGAACCCCTCGATTTTCCCGGCCACCGTCCAGCGCCCTTCCCGTTCTTCAAGTGCAACGAGTCCCTCGTAGGTTCCTGCAATCCAGCGTTCTGTTCCAGGCATGCGCCAAACGCCCCATACCCCGGTTTCCGTAAACACTGGAATTGCTGTAACGCCGCGCACTTCATACAATCCACCGTGGTGACCCAGCAAGATGGCACTTTCTGCCCGGGCAATCGACCAGGCCTGTCCGGTTTTCACCAGCGCGCGGCTCCCTTCTGAGGACCACGCTTCAAGGCCTTGCGAAGTAGCGAAATAGCGGTAATCTGCGGTGTGTAAGGAGCCGTATCCGGCTACGTTGCGCCCTTCCAGTTGAAAGGGGTTGCGTATCGGATCAGCCCACGCAATGAGGTCGAGGCCACCTTCGAGGCCTGCCCAGAGGTTTCCGGAGGCATCTGCGCTCAAGCAAAGCACAGTTTCCCGCGACAGACCTTGGTTTTTCGCAATGCGGCCGTCAAGGCGCACAAAGTCGGACGTGAGCAGGATGCCGCCGTCAGAGGTGCCGATGTGCCAGCCGGCTTCGCTGCGCGCCAAACAATTTGTCCGAAACCGCTTCAACGCGTTGTCCACAGCTCCTGGAAGCGCCGTCCATTGAGAAGCTTGGGGCAGTGCAACGTAAACTCCGTGGGCATGCGTGAGCAGCACAAGCGCGCCGTCTGCGCGCGGGACGAGGGCTTCTGCCCGCACGCCCGCGGGCAAGTCCGGTCCGATGGCGGTGCCGCCGAGTTGCTTCAGCCGGGGTCCGGTTTGGTACACCCATGTGCTGCCCGACGGGAGCAGGTTGTCGATTCGACCGCGGGCAATCGCGCGCACGGATCCGCTGGCGGAGCAGCCAGCTACAAATGTGCCGCCTGAAATGACCACTTCCTCCCCATGGGCCACGGTGCGCCAAACATCTTCGAACGGTCCCACTGCGGCCATGAGCCGGCGCGACAGATCGACATATTGAAAGGGCCCGTAGTGGAGATGGCTGCGTGCGAAGTAGCCGAATGCACCTTGGCCACCGACGTAGATGCGGTGGCCGACCCATTCCACTGAACGCACCACTGTGCCGTTCGGCAAGGGAAGCACCTTCCATTCGGCCCCATCGTGCAAGAGCAGCCCCGCTGTGTTTGCCACGGCAATTTCTCCTTTCTGTCCGATGGACACATCCGCGTGCTGCAGACCTCCCCCGGTGATTTCAGGGGGGAAGGGGACCAAGGGGGGGAGTCCGGTCGTGCCGAAAACGCGTAAGGCAGTGCAGCAGAGTGCGAAGCAGAGTAGAAATGCGAATTTGTGCACAGTGAGCAAGAATACGAAGAGTGTAAGTGTTTGGTTGCCTGTTTGAAACAATCGGGCATGAGAAAGTGATGTAGGGTGGTTTCTCAAGGTGTGTAGGGCGTACATTGCGGCCATGATGAACCGCCTCATGACCAGCGCTCTGGGTGCTGTGGCCATCGCCACCTCTGCACACGGGCAAATTTTGCTTGACAACCACGACGACGTCCGTCACATCAGCTACGGTGACCACATTCCGTTTCTCAACCAGTTGGGCAACGGATCGGGTGGAACCGTTTGGCCGGGATGGCACGGTACCTTGGTGGAGTACGTCCCGAATCCGTACCCGGATGCGGTCAACGGCTCCGCGCAGTGCATGAGTTACTTGCGCAATCCCTCCGAAACGTATGACGTCATCATCATCCGGACCCCCGGACTTGCAGACGTGGGTGCGTTTGTAGCAGGTACGGCTGCCTTCCAGCTGGACGTGTTCAGCCCTGTACCGGGGGTCGCTGTAGAAATCACCCTCGAAGACCAACAAACGGCTGGACCTACGAACTATCCGATCGGGCGCCACAGCAACTACCGTGCGGTGACAACGACTGGTGGTCAGTGGGAGACACTCACC
>CAZMNI010000203.1:0-3767 GCA_964567615.1 uncultured Chryseobacterium sp. | reverse complement strand
CATGAAGCACGAACGCGTTTGGGAGCGGTTAGAGCTCGAGCTGTTGCAGGAGGGCGCAGCTGCGCGGAAGGCCCGGACGCAGGGGCTGGTGGAGGAATCCGCGGTGGCCTACGGTGCGCCGTGGCTGGAGTCCGCGTGGTGGGACCTTCGCGACGCCGCGGCATCAGGCCTGCCGTGGAGGATGGTGGAGGTGATCAAGGAGCACATGGGGTGGTCGGATGCTACGTGTGCGAGGTTTTTGAGGATTTCGGAAAAGACGTTGCAGCGTTGCCGGGCCTCCGGAGGCCGACTGAATACAGATTCGGCGGAAAAGGTGCTTGATTTGTCCCGCCTGTTGTTGCTCGGCCGGGAAGTGTTCGGATCGGGGGAGCACTTTCAGGGCTGGCTTGCCACGCCGGGGTTGTGGTTCGACGGACATACTCCGGAAGCGCTGCTCTTCGACGATTTCGGCCGTCAGCTCGTGCGGGAGGCGTTAGGCAGAATTGAACACGGGCTGTGGGCCTGATTCGATGCGCTTGTATCGCTTGACGGGCGCCCGGTACGCCGGGGATGTGTCGGGGAACGGGGCGAAACTGCAGTCCGGACGCTGGCACAACCGAGGACACGCAGTGGTATATGCTTCGGTGAGCAAGGCGCTGGCCCTGCTGGAGGTGACGGTTCACATCAGGCGGGAGGACTTGCCGAGGGATTTGGTCTGGACGGTGCTCGAGGTCCCCGACGGGATGTGGCAAGATGCCCACCGGTATCCCAGCGGCTCTGTTCCTGAAGAGGTCAGCGCGAGCAGGGCGTTTGGGACCGCTTGGCTTGAGGCGGGAATCCAGCCAGTGCTTCGCGTTCCTTCTGCATTGTTTTCAGAAACGACGGGTTCAGAACCTGCGGACGGGTGTGCGTGGAATGCGTTGATCCACGTCGGTCACCCGAAGCTGCAGGAGGCTGGAGGTCTTCGGGTGGTGGACACGCATGCGCTCAAGATCGATGAGCGGTACTACTCGAAGATGTTGATCTTCTGATAGATGCGGGTGGGTGCATCGCCTCACCCCACCACCACCGAGGTCATGGTGAGGGAGCCGGCGACGGGGACGTCGTTGAAGAGGCGGACGGTGTCGCGGGGGGTGCGCTGGGCGAGGACGTACAGCAGGGGGAGGTAGTGCTCGGGGGTGGGGATGGCTTGGCGGAAGGCGGTGCCGCGGGAGCGGATGTCGAGGAGGGCGCGGTGGTCGCCGTCGAGGATGAGGCCGTTTATGGTGGCGCGTGCTTCGGCGGCCCAGTCGAAGGCGAAGCCCGGTGTGGAGAGTTGGTCCCAAGCGACCAAGCCGAGGTTGTGGACGATGTTGCCGCTGCCGACTATGAGGACGCCGCGGTCGCGCAGGGCGCCGAGTTCGGTGGCGAGGGCGAAGTGGCCTGCGGGGTCGAGGGCGGTGTTGAGGCTCATTTGGATCACCGGCACATCCGCCAGCGGAAACAGGTGGCGCAGGACCGACCAGGCGCCGTGGTCCAGCCCCCACGCGTGGTCCTCGGTGAGCGCGTGGGAGTGGACGCAACGGCGCACCTCCGCTGCCAACTCCGGGCTCCCAGGCGCAGGGTACTGCACCGCATACAGGGCGTCCGGGAAGCCGCCGAAGTCGTGGATGGTGCGCGGTTCGCGCATCGCGGTCAGGCGGGTGCCGCGGGTTTCCCAATGCGCTGAAACGCAGAGGATGGCCCGGGGCCGCGGCAGGGTGGCGGCCACTTCGCGAAAGCCCCGCACGAAGTCATTTTCCTCGATGGCATTCATCGGACTGCCGTGTCCGAGGAAGAGCACTGGCATGCGCTCCGTCGGAGGCAGGCCGGCCAGCAGGTGTTTGAGCCGGCCGACGATGCCGATCAGCGGTGCGAGTGCAAGTGCCCGCAAAAAGTGCTCGCGCTTCATATCCCGAAGGTCGTTGCAACGAGCAGTAGCGGATGCGAGGTTTGCATTTTTTTCAGCGTACGTTCCTGGGTTGATGGAAGTTAAATTCTTGTATAAAAGCTATTTAACACTCTTCGCCAAACGCAGACAAAAAGAGCAGCAAATCGGGGACGGCCGTGGTGCCGTCGCCGTCGAGGTCGCCGGGGCAATCGCCTGTGCACGGAAAGCCGCCGAGGAAGAGCAGCAGGTCGCCGACGTTTACGATGCCGCTGCCGTCGAGGTCCGCCGGGCACGTGCCGCAGCCGCCGAGGATGCAGGAACCGTCGTTTGCCGTGGCGAGGGGGGCGAAGTTGCAGGCGAGCGGGTTCGTGCAGCCGGGCAGGGCGCCGTCTGCGCACAGGCCGATGGGGGTGACGGTGACGGAGTAGAAGGCCCCGGTCGAGCCGGTCCAGCCATTCACCAGGACGAGGGACCAAAGGCCGCCACCGGGGAGGCCCTCCGGCAACGTCACGTTCGTCGTGTAGGTTCCGGCGACGTCGGTTTGCCACGCGGAGGGCGCGCTGCCCACGAGCGGACATCCGGAAGGCGAATTGAAGCCCGCCCATTCGATGCAGGTGCCGTCCGGTGCAGTGAAGATGAGCGTGCATTCGCTTGCCCAACTGTAGTTTGCACTGGTCGGACTGAAGTTGAGCGTGAGGCCCCAACCGGTGAGTTCGCCGTACGCTTCGAAGTAGGTCGGGGCCGACGGGACGCCGCCTGAGAGCGTGGCCGACTTCGACAGGATCAGGGCGCAGTTGCAGGGTTCGCCGTCGGGGGCGTAGGCGCAGGTGCCGTCGTCGATTGTGGCGGCGGGGTCGTAGTTGCAGGCGAGGGGGCCGGTGCACCCGGCGCAGGAGGTGCCGTTGCCGGCGCAGACGCCGCAGGCGTCGAGGGTGCCGCACGAGCCGTCGTCCACGGTGGCGATGGCGCTGAAGTTGCAGGCGGCCGGGTCGGTGCAGCCGTAGAGGGCGCAGTTTGAGCCGGTCGGGCCGCAGGTTTGGAGGCAAAAGTACCCGTCGAGCACGCCCGGAATCAGGGCGTATTCGATCACGGTGGGATGGAATTCGAGGACGACGCTCCCGCCGCCGATGGCATGGCAGTAACTCATGATGGTCCCGGTGGTGGGGGCGGGGTTGTTTGTGTAGCCCGTGCAATCGCCTTCGAGGGTTGCGCAGTTGTCGATGGGCCCGCCGGGCCAACCGCACCAATGGGTATGGTTCGCGCCGAAGTTGTGTCCGAGCTCATGGGCCACCACCTGCAAATTCCATGCGTACGTCGGTAAATTGTAGGCCGTCCCGGCATCCATGTTCGCGCTGAACCCGACGCCGTAGGTGGGACTGCACACGACATCGAGGTAGGCGATGCCGCCGGTTCCAGTGTTCGTGCGGCGCGTCATCAGGTGCACAAAATCGCGGTCAATCGCCGCCAGCGCGGGGGTATTTTGCCACGTTTGCTGCAGGCTTCCGATCATTCCAGGCGCATTGCCGACAAAGGCGGCGTACGGATCGGTGGTTTCCCAGACGTGCACGTAGGAAGCGCTGAGGTTGACCAAACCCGCCAACTCAGACCCGTAGATTTCGTGGACGCCGGCCAGCGCCGCGAGCGCCCATTCCACGGCAGCGCCGCAGTCCCCCCCGAAGGTCCCGAGGGTGTAGGCGTCGATGTCGATGGCCACCTCGGCACACAACCCACCTCCGCCCCGTGCTTCGTCGCTCGTGGCCGGTCCGGGGTGCAGGCGGCCACGTGGGCCGCGCATTTGCGGCAGGCCCATGATCGCGCTACCTGTTTCCGTCAGGCCGCACCGCATGTCCCGCGCCGACGTCGGTACCGGTACGGGATA
>CAZMNI010000202.1:0-3791 GCA_964567615.1 uncultured Chryseobacterium sp. | reverse complement strand
CCCCCTCACTCCTCCCCCCGCAACGCCCGGAACCTGCGCCGAGCTTCCACGACATGCAAGCTGCCGGGGAATTCGAAGAGGAGGCGCTCGTAGAGGGCCAGGGCGGCATCGCGTTCGCCGAGGATGTCTTCGCGGAGCACGGCGAGCCGGAAAAGGGCGTCGTCGGCGAGGATGTCGGTGAAGTGGAGGGCGATGATTTCTTCGAGGAAGGGGATGGCAGCGGTGTCGCGGCCTTCGGCAAAGGCGTGTTCTGCGCGGCGCCACAGGATTTCGTCCGCCAGGGCGTGGCCGGGCCAAGCGGCGGACAGCGAATCAAGCAGCGCGCGGGACTCGTCGTAGCGGTGCTGGAGGGCCAGCAAGTCGGCAGAGGCGAAAAGCTCCATCGGCGCCGTGACCGTGTCGAGGGCGAAGTTGTCCGAGATGAGGAGGGACAGGTCGATGGCGTTGTTTGAGATGAGCTTCGAGGTGGACGCTTTGAGGGCGTCGAGCTGGGTTTGGGCCCATTCAAAATCGCCTGTGAAGTAGCTGATGCGCGCGTTGCGGTAGCGTGCTTCGTGCCCGAGCGGATCGTCCTTGTAGTCGAGGTCCACTTGGCCGTACAGCAACGCCGCATCCCAAACCTCCCCCGCAAACACATAGATGTCCGCCAGCTCGAGCTTGCACTCCGCCGCCACGCGGTCGTACAGGGCCGGCGTCTCCAGCAGGGCCGTGAGCCGTTCGATGGCCGGTTCCGTCTCGCCGAGCAGGAACGCCTCGAGGTGGGCGAGGTCCCGCACCAGCGACGCCGTTTCTGGGCGCACCCCGAGCTCATCAACCGCCGTGCGGTAGGCAGCCCGGAGGGAGGCAGCGGCGGTGCGGTCGACGGGCCGCGCGGCTTCCACGGCGCGCAGCTGCACCTCGAAGGCCTCGGTACGCGCCGTGTAGTAGAACGGGTTGTCGAGACCCTTCGCGGCCACCGCTTCGAAGCAGGCGCGCGCCGTGGCGTCGTCGCCGTTCTCGGCGGCCGTCCCAGCGAGCTCCATCAGCCGCGCGCCGTTTTCGCCGAGCCGGCGGTCGAGTGCACGGGCGTGGAGCAGGGCGTTCGGGAAGTCCTTCAGGGCGCTGAAGTACCAAAGGAAGAGCTCGTCGAGCACGGGCTGATCGGGAGCGCGGCGTGCCGCGGCCGTGAGGCGTACGAGCAGCATGTCGCCGAGCTCCGGGTTGTCCGCGATGCGGAGGGAGCGCTCGAAGGCGGCGGTGACGTTGCGCAGTTGGGCCGGTTGCGCCTGCACGACAGCGAGGTAGGCGTCCACCATCGCGGGAAAATCGCCGCGCAGCCCCTGCAGGTTTGCCAGCTGCATGTCGAGGTCCGTAACGCCCTGTGCGAGGGCCTTGCGGTAGACTTCGTAGGCGAGGTCCAGCTCGTTGAGGTTCGTAAACGCGTTCGCGAGCTGGATGGCATAGCCGCGGCCCGGCTCGAGGTGGTCGAGGGCGCTGCGGAAGGCCACCATGGCCTCGTCGCGCTTGCCGAAGTGCAGGTAGAGCTTGCCGAGGTCGACGTAGCCCTGGGACCGCGCTTGGCGGTTTTTCATCCGCGACTCGACGAGGTCCTTCGCCGACTCGAAGTCGTTGAGGCCCAGCAGCGTGCCGTAGTACAGGTCGTAGACTTGGTTCGTCTTGTTCTTCTTCCAAAGGACCTCGAGGTAGAGCTTTGCCTGCTCGAAGGAACCCTCGTCGAAGTAGTACTGGGCGAGTTCGAGCTCGCTTTGGGCGTGCGCTGCGCCGGGAGCAAGGGCGAGGAACGTGGCCAAAACCCCGGCCGCCACCCAGCCCCGTCTCATTCGGAGGCCGCGATGAGGGCCTGGGCGTACCGGGCGCGCAACACCGTTTTGAGGCTGTCGGCCGGGGCGGTGGCGGCGGCGGCGATGTCGAGGCCGCGCCTTGCCAGGTCCTGGGTTTCAGCGACGGACGTGAGGAATGCCCGGGCGAAAGTGAGTTCGCGGGCGGTGTTCGTGGCGATGTAGGCGGAGTCGATGGGGGTGCCTGCGCCGTCCGTCGTTGCGCCGGAGCGCAATGCCTCGATGAGGGCGACGAGCTGCAGTTCCGTGCGTTCGCCGGACGTAGCGAGTGTGCGCAGGCGCTCGGGGCCGTCCTTGAGGAGCCGCCGTGCACGAGAGACTTCCGAGATGACCGCGCCTTCTTCCCGCGTGAGTTGGGCGGAGGAATCCGCGACGAGGAGTTCGAAGTCCCAAAGGTTCTGCTCTGCCCACGATTTGGCCTGCGCGATGGAATCCGCAGGCAAACCGCCTAACGCCTCACGCGCAGTCCGCACGGAATCCAGCACCCCCTCCAATTCTGCCACTGCCGCCCCCTTGGGTCCGCGCGGCCCACAGCCCGCCAGCACCGCCAGCGCAACTACCGCAGCAGTCGCCCGCTGCGCCCACCTGAATGCATTCGGAATCACCTCCCGAAGATAGCGCGCTCAGCCGATTCGCTCGAAGCCGCAAAACGGCTGCAACGCCGCCGGAATCCGCACGCTGCCGTCCGGCTGTTGGTGCACTTCGAGCAGGGCCGCCACGATGCGCGGCAACGCCAGCGCCGATCCGTTCAGCGTGTGCACCAGGGCCGTTTTGCCGTCCGCGCCTTTGAAGCGGCACTTGAGCCGGTTCGCTTGGTACGTCTCGAAGTTCGAAACGCTGGACACCTCGAGCCACCGGTCCTGCCCGCCGCTCCACACCTCGAAGTCGTAGGTCATCGCCGACGTGAAGCCCATGTCGCCGCCGCATAGCCGCAGGATGCGGAACGGCAATTCGAGGTCGGCCAGCAGCCCTTTGACGTGCTCCACCATGCTGTCGAGGACGTCGTACGAACCTTCGGGATGTGCGAGTTGGACGATCTCGACCTTGTCGAACTGGTGCAGCCGGTTGAGCCCGCGCACGTCCTTGCCGTAGCTGCCGGCTTCGCGGCGGAAGCACGGTGTGTAGCCGCACATGCGCACGGGCAGGTCCGATTCGGCGAGGATGACGTCGCGGTAGATGTTCGTCAGCGGCACCTCCGCGGTCGGAATCAGGTAGAGGTCATCCGCGGTGGAATGGTACATTTGGCCCTCTTTGTCAGGTAGTTGGCCTGTACCGAAGCCGGAATCGGCATTGACCAAATGCGGCGCCTGGTATTCCTCATAGCCCGCCGCCTCCGCGCGCTCGAGGAACATCCGGATCAGTCCCCGCTGCAGCTTCGCCCCCTTTCCGCGGTAGAACGGGAATCCTGCCCCGGTGACCTTCGCGCCGAGGTCGAAGTCGATCAACCGCAACCGATCGGCAATCTCCCAATGCGGCTGCGCCCCCTCCGGCATCGCCGGCAAGGCACCGCTCCGAAACACCTCGAGGTTGTCGTCTGCGCCCCGGCCTTCTGGCACAAGGTCGCACGGCGTGTTCGGCAACGTGCACAAGGCATCGTGGATGGCGCGTTCCGCTTGTTCCATCGCTTCCCGCAGCGCCGCCGTCCGCTCCTTCAGCGCCACCGACTCGGCCTTCAGTCCTTCTGCCTCTTCGCGCTTTCCCGCCTTCATCAACTCGCCGACTTCGCGGCTGATCGCATTCGCCCGCGCGAGCAACTCGTCGAGCTCGGCTTGCGCCGTCCGCCGGTCGCCGTCGAGCGCCAGCACGCGGTCCACGGTAGGCCCTGCGTCGATGTTGCGTTTTGCAAGGGCAGCGACTACGCGGTCACGGCGTTCACGGAGCAGGGGGAGGGTGAGCATTTGGGGTTGGGGTTGGGGTTGGGGTTGGGGTTGGGGTTGGGGTTGGGGTTGGGCC
>CAZMNI010000201.1:0-3861 GCA_964567615.1 uncultured Chryseobacterium sp. | reverse complement strand
GCGGATAAAACGACAATCCCCGGTCCACGGTGGCAAAGAACTCCGCCGACGACCGATGAAAATCACCCTCGCCGAGTACCACCGAGGGAAGCAACGACAGCACGCGCAGGCCCTCTTCGCCACCGCGCCATACCTCGAGTTCACCCGCATACTTCGAACGTGCATAGGCACTCACCCCAGGACCGTCGCTGAAGGGGGTGCCTTCGTGCGTGGGTTCGCCGTCACGGCGACCAAGGGCTGCGACCGAGCTGATGAAAACGCACTCCGGGACACCGACGTGGAGCATGGCATCGACAAGGGCAGCGGTGCCCGCACGGTTGACCCGGTCGAGGGCGCGGGCATCCGAGGGATGGAACGAAACGAGGGCCGCGCAGTGGTACACGCGGGTGCATCCCGTGAGGGCCGCTTCGAGGAGATCGCCGTCGAGGAGGTCCGCTTCTGCCCAAACGAGGTCCGCAGACGAGAAGCCGCGGCGGGACAGGAAGGCCTCAAGGGGACGCAGGTCACTGCCGGCGCGGCGCAGCGCGCGGACTGGACGGCCCGCACGGAGCAACTCCGCCACCACGTGCATGCCCACCATGCCGGTGGCTCCGGTGACGAGTTCCATGGCGTGAAGGTAACGGGCGGGGCGTTTCGGGCCGACATTTGGCCCCTGCGGCATGGAACGGACTCCCCACCTGAAGGCATTGCTCGAACGGCTCCCCGGAGAACCCGGCGTGTACCAGCATTACGATGCCGCAGGAAAACTCCTCTATGTCGGCAAGGCGAAGGACCTGCGCAAGCGCGTGACGAGCTATTTCACCGGACGCGCGACGGGAAAAACGCGGTTGTTGGTGGCAAAAATCGCCGACATCCGGTGGATTGTAACCCCGACCGAAGGGGATGCGCTGCTGCTCGAGAACAGCCTCATCAAAGAGCATAAGCCGCTGTACAACATCCTGTTAAAGGACGACAAGACCTACCCCTTCCTCGTGCTCAAACGCGAACCCTTTCCGCGGGTGTTTCCGACGCGAAAGGTCATCCGGGACGGCAGCGAGTACTTCGGACCGTACCCCAGCGTGCGGACCATGCACACCGTGCTTGAACTGTGCCGCACCCTCTACCCCATCCGGACGTGTTCCCTTCCGCTCAACGCTGCGTCCATCGCAGCAGGCAAGTGGCGCGTATGCCTCGAGTACCACATCGGCAACTGCCTCGGACCGTGCGCGGGATTGCAAACGGAGGATGCCTACGACGCCAGCATCCGGGCCATTCGGAGCGTGTTGCAAGGGGATTTGGCTGCGGTGCTGGGGCTGCTCGAGGGCGGGTTGCGCGCGGCAGTCGAGGAGTTGCGGTTTGAGGAGGCCGCACGCATCCAGCGGAGAATCGAAGCGGTGCGCGCATTTCTCACAAAGAATACCGTCGTGCACCCGAGCATCGACGATGTGGACGTGTACACGGTGGCGCGGGATGCCCGTGTGAGTTTGGTCAACTTCCTCCGCATCAAAAACGGCAGCATCGTGCAAGGGCATACCTCGGAGGTGCGCCCGCGGCTCGACGAAGACGAACGGCAGGTGCTCGAAGCCGCGATTCCGCTCATTCGCGACCGGTTCGGCAGCACGTCGCGGACCATCTACACCTCCGTCGCCATCGATCCCGTCATCCCCGGTGTGACCTATGCCGTTCCTCAACGCGGCGACAAGAAACGGCTGCTCGACCTCAGCGCCCGCAATGCCGCTGCTGCGCTGAAAGACAGGATGAAGCAACTCGAACAGACGGACCCGGAGGCCGCTGCCGACGCACTGCTGGCCACCGTGCAACACGACTTGCGGCTGCCTGCGCTGCCCCGCCACATCGAGTGCTTCGACAACTCGAACCTCCACGGCACTTCACCCGCATCTGCCTGTGTCGTCTTCCGCAACGGAAAACCGGCAAAGTCCGATTACCGCACCTTCAACATCCGCACGGTGGAAGGCCCGGACGACTTCGCGTCGATGGCTGAAGTAATCACCCGACGCTACAGCCGGCTGCTCGCGGAAGGTGCCGAACTGCCCGAGCTCGTCGTCGTGGACGGCGGCAAAGGCCAACTCTCCCATGCGGCGGAAGCGCTCGAAGCCCTCGGCCTCCGCGGCCGCATCGCCCTCATCGGCATCGCGAAGCGGCTCGAAGAAATCTACTTCCCGGACGACCCCGTCCCGCTGCACATCGACAAACGCTCCGTCACGCTGCGGCTCATCCAGCACCTGCGCAACGAGGCGCACCGGTTTTCGCTCGGCCACCACCGCAGCCGGCGCAGCAAAGCCGCGCTCCGATCAGAACTCGACGGCATCCCCGGCGTGGGTCCGGCGATGCGCATGCGGCTGCTCACCGCGTTCGATTCCGTGGAAGCCATTCGGAAGGCTCCGGTCGAGGCCCTGTCCGCCGCCGTGCCGCTCAAGGTGGCGCAGGCCGTCCGGACATTCTTCGACGCAGCCGGCTGATCGCGCCTTACCAAACGAACCGCGGATCCTGCATCCCCGCGGTCAACCTGCGGTAGTCCGAGGCGAGCGTGCGGACGAGGTCGCCGGCAGGGACGATGCCGTCGAGCAGGGCGCTGATTTGGCCGATTTCGAGCTCGCCCTCCTCGAGGTCGCCTTCGAACATGCCCCGCTTCGCACGGCCCCGGCCGAGCAGCGCTTTGAGCTCCTCCGGGGTGGCGCCGCGCGCCTCGGCCTCGCGGACCGCGGCGGAAAATCCGTTTGCAAGGAGCCGGACTGGCGTCAACTGCTTCAATCCCAGGGTGGTGTCGCCTTCGCGGGCGGCGATGACACGGGCCTTGAACGCCGGATGGGCCGAGGATTCGACCGTGGCGACGAACCGGCTTCCGATTTGGACCCCCTCTGCCCCGAGCGCGAAGGCCGCCAGCGTGGACCGCGCATCGTGGATGCCGCCTGCCGCAATCACCGGGATGCTGAGCGCATCTGCGACCGCCGGCACGAGGCACAGCGTCGTCGTTTCCTCCCGCCCGTTGTGGCCACCGGCCTCGAAGCCCTCCGCCACGACCGCGTCGACACCAGCTTCCTCGGCCTTCAGCGCGAACTTCACACTGCTCACCACATGCACCACGCGGATGCCGTGGCTCTTCAGGTGCTGGGTCCACGTCTTCGGGTTTCCCGCGCTGGTAAACACCACGGGCACACCGAGTTCCACCACCGTCGCCATGTGCGCCTCGATGTCGGGATACAGCAGCGGAATGTTCACCCCCACCGGCCGTTCGGTGGCCTGTTGGGCTTTGAGAATCTGTGCGCGGAGCACCTCCGGGTACATCGACCCCGCCCCGATCAACCCCAGGCCCCCGGCTGCAGACACCGCTGACGCCAGCTCCCACCCGCTGCACCAAATCATGCCCGCCTGCACCACCGGCACCTCGGTGCCGAACAGGTCCGTCACACGTTGCTTCATGGCGAGAAGATACGCCGCGTCGCCTCCGCCGCTCCGCTGCGCTCGTCCAGATCGGACCGGTACCGCAGGCACCTTGCCGATGCCGCCGCCCACGCCTCCGGACCCGCGTCCATCCACCCCCTCACCGCTTCCCGCCACACCTCCACGTCAAGCGGCAGCACCTCGCCCACACCCGCCTCCCGCAACCCCCGCCACGGCGTCCCCTCGCTCACCCACACCGGACAGCCCGCCGCCCACGCCTCCACCACTGCGTGTCCGTAGTTCTCCGACACGCTCGGCATCATCAGGAAATGCGCTTCGCGCAAGACGGCGGCTGCCGCTGCCGGTTCGAGCGCGCCGTGGAACTGGACTTCGATGGCGGCTTGGTCGGCGCGGGAGGCGGGCTCGCCGGCTACTTGGGCGGCCGCTTGAAGCCGGGCCACTTCAGCCGGGTCCTCCCAC
>CAZMNI010000200.1:0-3900 GCA_964567615.1 uncultured Chryseobacterium sp. | reverse complement strand
CCAGATTCCGTCAAGATGCGGTTCGGGCAGATGGTGTAGATGGTCGGGAAGTAGGCACCGGCATACTCGTCGAAAATGGCGCCGCCGTTGTCGATGATCGGGTACGCCGTACCGGCCGTCCAGTCACCCTGGGTCGAGGGCCCAGTTCCTTCCAAATCTGCGCCGGTTGTGGTGTCATCGCCTTCGATGAAGAAGATGCGGATTTCGTCCGTTCCGTCCGGGCCGTAGGTTGCGTACAACTCTTCAAACACCCCGCTGTTGTGGTAGTTCCAGCAGGGACCGCACCAGGTGGCGCTGAAGTCGACGATGACCTTGTAGCCCTGGTCGAGCAGGTCGTACAGGTTGTGTTCCACACCCGAGATGTCGGTTGCGGTGAAATCCGGTGCGATGCTGCCGTTCGGCAACTGCGCCACAGCTGTGGAGCCCACGCACACGGCCAAAAGAAGCGCGTAGAGGTGTTTCATGGTTGAATCCAAGGTTTTACAGGTTTCTCAAGAAGTGCCAAATGTAGCAAAAACGCCTGCACTCAGCGGAAGGGTTGCGCAGCTGCTCAAAAACTTGTGGTGAAGTTGACTTCGAAGCCGTTCGAAGCGGGAACCGCCCGGCACACCCCGCCGATGCAGAAGATGCCTTCGCGGCGCTTGCCGTAGCCGACGCTGAGCCGGTGTGGCCCGTCGATGTACCCGATTGCGCCGAAGAGGTAGTGGACGCGGGCTTCAGGGTCGGCGTTGCCGTAGTTGTACTGATCGAGCACACTGAGCACGACGTGGGGGCTCCAGGTGTACTCGGCAAGAACCGTGGCCCAGTCGCCTTTGTCCTGGTCCGTCGAGAGCTGCTGGACCTCCGCGCGCAGCGTTTGGTCTTCACGCGTAGCAAGCTGGATTTCAACCACATGAATATCCGCATACACCATGCCTTTGAACGACGTGGTCACGGGTGTAGCGAGGGTGTTGAACTCGAAATTGAAGTAGGTGTACTTCGCGCGCAGTCGGTCGCTCAAGCGCCGCTCGAACTGCACATTGAGGTCGCGCACGTACTTTTCCGGCCCGAAGCCCCAGCTGAGCCGTTCGTAGCCGTTGACTGCGCCGTCGACCCCGGTCAAGTTGAGCGTATCGAGGCCGTTTGCTGCGGCAAAGTTCACGGTCACCTTCGTGCCGTATGGCCCGCCGAGCCGGCTGCCCTTGGGAAGTTGGTAAAATACTTCCGCGCTGGCGCTCGATTCCCCAAACAACACGGTGGCATAGGGGTACAAGGTGGCAGCGAGGTTGTAGGTGTGCTGCTTCGTGATGGCCGGGATGTAGTTCACCGGCAGGTCGAACAGCCGCAGGTCGCGGTCGGACCGGAAGCTCATGTTGTCCACGGTCTTCGCAGAGACGAGGATGCCGAGCCCGCGGCGGGTGTAACCGAGGTTTGCGAGGAGGGCTTCGCCGCGGCGGTAGATGTACCCGTTGTCGGCGTTGGGGTCGTTGATTTTCGTGGCGTACTCGAGGCCAGCGGTGATGCCGCCGCGCTGGACGTCGATCCGGTAGGACCACGCGCCGACGTTTTCAGGGACGGCCAGGACCAGCGTGTCCTTGACGATCGGTGTGGCGGATTGGTAGCGGCTGACGAAGCTGGCGCCCAGGGTGATGCGGGTCTCGGCGGCGTCCCATGCGGGCCGCAGCGCGTTGAGTTCCACCGTGCCATCGAGGGCCCGGACGATGCCGTCGCCGTTGATGAGCCGGCCGTCGAAGTCGAGCCGTTGAACGCCGGTCAGCGCCTTCACTTGGACGCCCGGGACGGGGTTCAGGACGAGGCGGATGCCGTCGAAGGCGTTGTCGATGCCGAGGGCGCGCTCCTCGTAACTGCGGAGCAAGATGCCGCTCCCGAATTGCTCGTAGAAGTTCCCCAGCGTGACGTCGACGCCGCGCTCCGGGTCGGCCCAACGGGCATAGCGGTAACCGATGCCGGTGCCCCTGAACCGACCGGGGAACCCGACCACGGCTCCGAGGTACGACTCAAACCGCACCCCCGCCGAGAAATGCCCTTGCGTGGCGATGACATTGCCGAAGGCGTTCAGCCCCGTTTTCGACGGCGGGACGACGGCCCCGATCCGGTCATCTTCGGAATAGGACTGCCACAGCAGGGCGGCGTTGCCGCTGATCGACAGCGGCGCGGGCCCGTCCTCGGTTTGGGCCTGCAGCCCGCACGGCGCGGCGCACAGGCCCGCCACGAAGGCAGCACAGGCCGCCGAGCGCAGGAATGCCCGCCTCACTTTCCGGTCAGCTTGCGCAGTTGCGCGCGGACTTCCTTCTCGTCCCCGGGCGCGTAGTTGTTGTGCTGCCACACGATTTTCCCGGTCTTGTCGATGAGGAAGGTGTGCGGCACGTTGTTCACCTGCATGGCCCGTGCGAAGTCCTTGTTCGGGTCGAGCAGGACCTGGAAGTCCCACATCACGCTGTTCACGTACGGGGCTACGCGCCGGGTCGAGCGGGCGTCGTCGATGCTGACGGCCACGATGCGAATGCCGGTTTCGCGCTGCCACTTTTCGTACAGCTCGTGGTAGGCATTGAGCTCCTGTTTGCAGGGGCCACACCAGGTGGCCCAAAAAGCGACCAGCACCGGCCCGTTCGCAGCGAGTTTGCCGGTGTCGACCGATTTTCCGTCGAGGTCCTTCAGGGAGACCGAGGGGAGTTTTTGGGCGGTTCCGTGAACCGCCAAAAGCAAAAAGGCCGCCGCCACCGCGGGGCGCAAGAAGGGAAGTGCGGGCATCATGGCGAAAAAATCGAAACGGCGCGGAAGGTACGCCGAAATGCGTTCGGTAACTTGCGGGCATGAACCGTGCCGGATTGTTCCTCCTCGCCGCTGCCTGCTCGTCGGCTTCCCTCTTCGCCCAACCCACCCTCGTCGACCCGGTCGACGCCGTGACGGGCTCCCTCTCGAACCCCGACGACTCAGAAATGCAGGCCCACTGGGACGTGACAAACGGCACGGACGCTCCGCTCGCCCTCATGGTGACCCGGACCATCGTGCAGGCGGTCGAGCCGTACAACCTGCCCTACACCCTCAATGCTCCCGGTGCCTACGACCGCTTCTGCTGGGGCCCCCTCTGCTACAACTTCGGCACGGCGGCCTCGAACCCGTCGGGCTCCTTCCTCGTGGTCTTGCAGCCGGGCGAGACGAACACCTCCTTCATTTCCGACTACTATCCCGCTGGCATCGCAGGCGTGACGGCGCTGCAGTACTGCTTCCATCCCGTGGGCAACGTCGCCGCGGGCGCCTGCCACACGGTGTTGTATTGCGTCGATGCCGCTGAATGCGCTGTGGGCGTGGCCGAGCCGGAAGCGCCACTGCTCGAACTCACGGGCGGTGCCGGGCAACTTGCGGCGCGGGTGCGCTTGCCGGAAGGGGAGCGCGGGACGTTGCGGGTGGTGGCGCTGACGGGCGCGGTGGTGCGGGAGCTGCCGCTGAATGGCGGAGGAACGGTGTTCCTCGATGCCGCTGATTGGGCCACGGGGCTGTATGTGGTCGTGGTGGAAACGGCCTCCGGGCTGCGCGCCGAGGCCAAATGGGCGACGGCCGGCGGGCGCTGAGCGGGGTTTGGACGGCGCCGCGGGATTCGCGACTTTTGCCCGCTCATGAGTGAAACGACGACGCGTGACCTGCACCGGCAGGAGGCCCTGGATTACCACAGCCGGGGTCGGAAGGGGAAGGTAGAGGTCGTCCCCACGAAACCCTACGGCACCCAACGGGACCTGTCCCTTGCGTACAGTCCGGGGGTGGCCGAGCCCTGTTTGGCCATCGCAGCAAACCCCGAGGACGTCTACACCTACACGGCGAAGGGCAACCTCGTCGCCGTCATCTCGAACGGCACGGCGGTGCTGGGCCTCGGCGACATCGGACCGGAGGCGAGCAAGCCCG
>CAZMNI010000199.1:0-3983 GCA_964567615.1 uncultured Chryseobacterium sp. | reverse complement strand
GTGGGGTAGTGCGTGAGGATTTGGGACTGGATGCGGTCCTTCAGCGGCGTGATGATGGCGCCGCGGCTGGTGTAATCCTCTGGGTTCGCGGTGAATACGAATTGGATGTCGAGCGCCAGGCGGAGGCGGAAGCCGCGGATTTGGACATCCCCTTCCTGCAGGATGTTGAACAGGGCCACCTGCAAGCGGGGCTGCAGATCTGGCAACTCGTTGATTGTGAATATGCCGCGGTGGCTCCGCGGCACCAAACCGAAGGCAATCGCCCGCTCGTCGCTGTAGTCAATCTTCAAATTCGCGGCCCGAATCGGGTCCACATCGCCGATCAGGTCCGCCACGCTCACGTCCGGGGTGGCGAGCTTCTCGACGTACCGTTCGCTCCGGTGCAACCACGCCACCGGCGCAGCGTCGCCCGCTGCCTCAAGTTGGGCAACGGTGGAAGCGAGCAGCGGCTGCAGCGGGTCTTCGTTCAGCGGACTTCCCGGCACGACCGGCACCCACTCGTCGAGGAGGTCCACCAGTCCGCGGGCCATCCGCGTCTTTGCTTGGCCGCGCAATCCGAGCAAGTTGATGGAGTGGCCTGCGAGCAATGCGCGCTGCACCTGCGGCACGACGGTGTCTTCGTAACCGATGACCCCCTCAAACAGGGGTGTCCCCGCTGTGAGGCGGGCGATCAGGTTTTCGCGCAGTTCTTCGCGGACACTCCGCGGGCGGTAGCCGGAGGCGCGCAAGGCGCCCAGCGTGGTGGGTCGTTCCATGGATTCAGCGGGCACGCCGTGCCCGATTGCGTTCAAAGTCTTTGAAAATCATGTCCCCGAGCCCTTGCAGGCCGGTGAAAAAGGCCCGACCGCCATTCGCCTCGGTGAACTCCTCCACGAATTCCTGCAGCTGCGGGTCCTGGGCAATCATGAAAGTGGTGATGGGAATGTTCAGCCGGCGGCAGGCCCGTGCGAGCGTGTAGCACCGACCGGTGATGTAGGGGTCAAGCGACCACGAGGGGTTTTTGTAGTAGCCCCCGTCTTCTTTGATGCACGTCGGCTTGCCGTCGGTGATCATGAAGATTTGGCGGTTCGGCGTTTTCCGGCGGCGGAGTAGGTCCATCGCCCGTTCGATGCCCGCCACGGTGTTCGTGTGGAACGGACCGACTTGCAGGTACGGCAGGTCGCCGATGGACACTTCCCACGCGTCGTCGCCGAAGACCACCACGTCGAGGGTGTCCTGTGGATAGCGCGTCAGCACGAGCTCCGCGAGCGCCATGGCCACCTTTTTTGCGGGTGTGATGCGGTCCTCGCCGTAGAGGATCATCGAGTGGCTGATGTCGATGAGGAGGACCGTCGCCGTCGTGGCCCGCTGCTCGCGGTCTTCGACGACCAAATCCGATTCCGTCAACCGGAATTCGTCTGTCCCGTGCGCGATTTGGGCGTTCCGCAGGGACGCCTGAAAATCAATCGCATCCACGCGATCGCCAAACCGATACGGCCGCCGGTCCGACGTCGGCTCGTCGCCGCTCCCCCGGAACTTCGTCCGGTGCCCGCCCGCCCCCGCCCGCCGCAGGTTCCCGAAGACCTGGTCCAACGCCCGGCTCCGGATGCCCTGCTCACCGCGTGCACCCAGCCCGCGCCCGCCGCTCGGCCCCTCGGCCGCCCGGATGTAGCCCCGCGCCTCGAGCTCCGCAACGAAGTCCTCGAACGTGTAGTCTTCGTCGGTCAACCCGTGCTTCGCATCCAGCTCGCGCATCCATTCGAGCGCCTCCTCTACGTCTCCGCTGGTGTGCGTGGCCAACTCGAGGAACAGGTCGCGGAGCTGCTCGAACCGCGAGCGGCCGTCCCGGTCTGGCCGGTATTCGTGGAAGCGGTAGCCGCGCATGGGGTGAAGGTAGTCCGATAACACGGGCCACGCCGCGTTGTTCGGCAGGTGAACCTGCTGGGGCAAGCGGCGGTTACCTTCGTAGCATGGCGTATTGTACCGATCCGTTTTCCTACCGCCGCCGGCGCACGCGTCCTGTGCGCATCGGCGCACTCACCCTCGGGGGAGACGCTCCCATCCGGCTCCAATCCATGACCACGGCCGACACGCTCAACGTCGACGCCACGGTCGCCGAGAGCCTCCGGATGATCGAGGCCGGGTGCGAACTCGTGCGGATCACAGCGCCTTCGATGAAAGAAGCGGCTGCCCTCGGCCCCATCAAAGAAGCTTTGCGCGCGGCGGGCCACGGCGACATCCCGCTCGTCGCCGACATCCACTTCACGCCGAACGCGGCAGAACTCGCCGCAGACTTCGTAGAAAAAATCCGCGTCAACCCGGGCAACTACGCAGACAAAAAGCGGTTCGAAGACCTCGAATACACGGACGCCACTTACGCCGCAGAACTCGCCCGCATCCGGGAGCGCTTTTTGCCGCTCGTGCTCAAGTGCAAGGAACTCGGTCGGGCCATGCGCATCGGCACAAACCACGGCTCCCTCAGCGACCGCATCCTCAGCCGGTACGGCGACACCCCGCTGGGCATGGTCGAAAGTGCTTTGGAGTTTCTGCGCATCTGCCGTGAAGTGGACTACCACGACGTGGTGCTCTCCATGAAGGCCTCGAATCCCCAAGTGATGGTCCAGGCCTACCGCCTTTTAGTGGACCGGATGGATGCCGAAGGGATGGATTACCCGCTGCACCTCGGGGTCACGGAGGCCGGCGACGGCGAAGACGGGCGCATCAAAAGCGCGGTGGGCATCGGTACGCTGCTCGAAGACGGCCTCGGCGACACGGTGCGTGTTTCGCTGACGGAACCGCCCGAGGCGGAGATTCCTGTCGCCCGGGCCCTGGTCGAGCGCTATGCACACCGGGCAGGCCATCCGCCCATCGCCCCGGTGCCCTTGACCTTCGACCCGTTCTCGTATACCCGCCGCCGGACCCATGCGGTAGGAAATGTGGGAGAGCGCCATGTGCCGGTCGTGGTGCACTCGCTCGCGGACGGCACTCCGCTGACACCGGCGCGGCTGTTCGGCTGCGGATACCGCTACAGCGTGCCGCTGGACAAGTGGAACCTCGACGATTTTGCCTGCGACGCCATCTACGTCGGCACCGGAACCGTGGATTTTGCCTTGCCCGGCACACTGACCGTGTTGCAGGATGTGGCGGCGTTTCGCGGTGGCGAGCGCCACGTGCCGGTGTACACGTGGGCGGAGTGGGAGGCCGTCGGGCCGGCCGCCGGTGCACGCGCACATTGGGTCCGCACAGAGCGCTCAGACCTGACTCCTGCCCGTCTCGCGGTGCTGCGTGACCGCCAGGATGTGGTCCTCGTCCTCGAAACTTCGAACCCCCACGCGATGGCAGATCTGCGGGCTGCCTGCATGGTCCTCGACGGGGCCGGGGTGACCGCCCCGGTGGTGTTGCGGCGTTGCATCCAAACCCACGACCCCGAACTGTTTACGCTGCACGTTGCGACGGATTGTGGCGGCCCGCTGCTCGATGGATTCGGCGATGGCGTTTGGCCCGAAGGGCAAGACATCGCTTTGAGCATCCGCAATTCCACCGCGTTCGGCATCCTGCAGGCCACCCGCACACGCATCTCAAAAACGGAGTACATCAGCTGCCCCAGCTGCGGCCGTACCCTCTTCGACCTGCAAGAAACTACCGCCCGCATCCGTGCAGTCACCCACCATTTGAAGGGGGTGAAAATCGGCATCATGGGCTGCATCGTGAACGGTCCCGGGGAGATGGCCGATGCCGACTACGGCTACGTCGGAACCGGTCCGGGCAAAATCACGTTGTACAAGGAGAAAGAAATCGTTCGGCGAAATGTCCCTGAAGATGAAGCTGTTGAGGCGCTGATTGACCTCATTCGTCAGCACGGTGACTGGGTGGAGCCGCCGGTGGCCGTCGAAGATTTTACGAAAATTTAATCGTCACATCGCGATATTGCTATGCCCGGGGTGCGTCCTTTGCGCCCATGGGCATCACCCGCACGGAACTGTTTTCTGACGACGACAACCGGT
>CAZMNI010000198.1:0-4012 GCA_964567615.1 uncultured Chryseobacterium sp. | reverse complement strand
TGCCATCGGACATCGGGGGCGGGCCGTGCAGGCGTTCATCGCGCGGTTGGAATCGCATTGAAGCAGGCCATTGCGGTACCGGGTGAAGGCCGGGTGTTGCATCTTTGGGCCCGCGGGAGCGGGCAAACCCCCTGCCGCAGCTGCCCATGATTTACCTCGATTTCGAAGAGCCCATCCGTCAACTGCGCGAGCAACTGGCTTCCATCCGGCAAGTTGCGGAGCAGACCGATGTCGACATGCAATCGACAGTCAGCGAGTTAGAGGAGAAGATTCGCGAAGTGACGCGGACCATCTACGGCTCGCTTTCCGCTTGGCAGCGGGTCCAAGTGAGCCGCCATCCGGACCGGCCCTACGCGCTCAGCTACTTCAATGCGTTGACGGACAATCGGTTCATGGAGCTGCACGGCGACCGTACGGTGAAGGACGACAAAGCCATGGTCGGCGGTTGGGGTGTCATCGACGACTTGCCGGTGATGCTCATCGGCCAACAAAAAGGCATCAACACGAAGATGCGCCAGTACCGCAACTTCGGGATGGCGAATCCGGAGGGCTACCGCAAAGCACTGCGGCTCATGAAGCTCGCCGAGAAGTTCAACCGGCCGGTCATCACGTTCATCGATACCCCGGGTGCGTTTCCAGGACTGGAGGCCGAGGAACGAGGACAGGGCGAGGCCATCGCGCGGAACCTCATCGAAATGTGCCAACTCCGCGTCCCCATCCTGTGCTTCATCATCGGTGAAGGGGCATCGGGCGGTGCACTCGGCATCGGGATCGGCGATCGGGTGGTGATGCTTGAGAACACCTGGTACAGTGTGATTTCGCCCGAATCGTGCTCTTCCATCCTCTGGCGGAATTGGGAGCACAAGGTCGAAGCCGCAGAGGCGTTGAAGTTGACGCCGGAGGACATGCTGGGCCAAGGGCTCATCGATGGCATCGTGCCCGAGCCGCTCGGTGGCGCGCACGCAAATCCCGCTGCGGCCCATGCCTTCGTGAAGGCAGAGATTCTCGCCCACCTGCCCCGGTTGATGGGATTGAGCGCGGACAAGCGCGTGGATGCGCGCATCCGGAAGTTCTCTGCCATGGGTGTCGTAACCGATTGATTCCTAACAAAACCTAACCTTTCGCAGGTTTAGGCGCATGCAGTGCTCGGCGGTTGAGCCGATTGTGTAGTTTTGCGCCACAATTCTTCCTTCGTATGAACGTGTTCACTTCTGTTTTCCGCCCGTATGTAGGCGCTGCGGCAGTTGCAATGTTGGCCGCTGGTTGCACCGGACTCGGCAGCATGGAAAAGGAAATTGAGGCCCTCGGCCTCAAAGCATCTCCGGAGCCGCTGATATTGCGGGGTGGACAGGTGGAACTCGAAGTCACGGGCAAGTTCCCGGAAAAGTACTTCGCGAAAAAAGTGAGCCTGCAAGCAACGCCTGTTCTGACTTGGAACGGCGGGACGGCCGACTTCACCACCGCGCGGTACCAGGGCGAATCGGTGGCTGGGAACGACCAGGTGGTGCCGTTTGAAACGGGCAAGGCCATTTCGTACACCGCATCCATCCCCTTTGATCCGGCGATGGAGGACGTCGCCGAGCTCGCAGTGCGCGTGACCGGTTCGAAGGGGTCGAAGTCTGAAACCTTTGCACCGATTCCGATCGGGACGGGGGTGATCACCACCCCTTTGCTGCTGCAGGACGATGACCGCTTCATCCCGAGCACCGACGCGTTCGTACGCACCACCACACGCACCCTCGAGGCGGTAATCAATTTTGAAGTCAACAAATCGGTCGTCCGTCCTGCGGAATTGAAAGATGCAGACTGGGTCGCACTGCAGAATTTCGCGCTGCTCGCTGCCCGGGTGGACTCGCTTGAGATCAAGTCGGTTGTGATTGAAGCGTTTGCCTCTCCGGAAGGTGAAATCACCATCAACGAAAATTTGGCCTCTGAGCGGGCTGCTGCGGCAAATGCGGTGTTCGGGGGGATTTTCACGAAGGCGAAGGTGGCAGCTCCGTCCGGCGCGCCCGCACTGCAGCCGAAGGGCGAAGACTGGGAAGGCTTCAAGCAGAAGATGCAGGCATCGAGCATCGGGGACAAGAATCTGATCTTGCGTGTACTCGAGATGTACTCGGACAAGAACAAGCGGGAAGAGGAAATCCGGAACATGGCGAAGACCTACAAGGAAATCGCAGAAACCATCCTTCCGGAATTGCGCCGTGCCCGCATCATCGTCACCTACGAAATCATCGGCTACTCAGACGAGCAGCTCCGGTCCATGGCCATGACCACGCCGGCAAAACTGACGGTGGAGGAATTGCTCTATGCCGCAAAGATCACAGAGGACATGAACTCGAAGTTGTCGATTTACCAAGCGGTGGCTCGGCAGTTCCCGACGGACTTCCGGGGATTCAACAACGCGGGCTGGGCGCTGATGCAGCTCGGTCGTCCGGTGCAAGCAAAAGAACTCTTCAACCAAGCCCTTGCGGTGAAGCGCGACAAGGCGGTGCTGAACAATGTCGGTGCGATGAAGCGCATGGACGGCGACATCGATGGGGCCATGAAGCTGCTCAACGAAGCCGCAGGTGCAGGTCCGGAAGTGAACTACAACAAGGGGTTGATCCTCATCGAGAAGGGGGATTATGCATCGGCCATTTCGAACATGGGCAATGCGAACACAGTCAACCTCGCGCTGGCGAAGATGCTCAACGGCGATTTGGCAGGTGCCCAAACGGTGCTCGGCAACGCCAAGGCGTCCACGGCGACTGATAGCTACATCAAAGCCATTGCGGCAGCGCGCGCGAACGATGTAGACGGAACCAAGCGCCACTTGGCCGATGCCATCGCAAAGGATGCGAAGTTGCGCGACAAGGCAAAGCGGGACCTTGAGTTCCGCAACGTCCGCGCGCAGCTCGCGCTCTGATAGAGGATTTTATGCCAGACACGTCGAAAGGCACTCCACGCAGGGGTGCCTTTCGCATTTCTGGTCGTACGTGTAGGCAGGTCAGCCGCGCAGTGCGGAGGAGGCGTGCCAAAGGACCACTCCGCCGCAGACACTGACGTTCAACGAACGCTTCAAGCCGTATTGGGGGATTTCCAGAGCCAGGTCGCACAGGGCAGCAGTGGCGGGGTTCACGCCGTGGACCTCGTTGCCGAAGACCAGCGCCCACCGCTCACCTGGGGCAGGTTGCCAGTCTCCAAGCGGCAGGGCGCCGGCCACCTGTTCTACCGCAGCGATGCGGTAACCTTCAGCGCGCAAGGCGGCGCAGGCGGATGCCGCGTCGGGAAATGCCCGCCACGGCACGGTCTCGGTGGCGCCGAGGGCACTTTTCAGGATGTCGCGCTGGGGCGGATGTGCGGTGTATCCGCAGAGGTCGAGGCCTGCACAGCCGAAGGCGTCGGCGGTGCGGAAGAAGGCCCCGACGTTCAGGCCGGAGCGGAGGTCTTCGAGTACGGCGCGCAGGGGAATGCGTGGAGCGTTCATGGCGAATTCAGGCGGGGGTGCCGGTGCGCTCTTCGAGGAGGGCTTTCATGGCGAACCACTGGTCGCGCAGGCGGGCGGCCTCCATGAAGTCCATGTCGCGGGCTGCTTGGTCCATGGCTTTGCGCGCCTTGCGGACTTCGCGGCCGAGCGCTTCCGTGGTCATGGCCGCAAGCACCGGGTCGAGGGACGCGGCGGGGACGGCGGTTTCGGGGCCGGGTTCGGCGGCGATGTGGCGCGGCCGGTCGTCGATGAGGCCGGATTGCTCGAAGAGCGTGCGGCGTGCCTTGCGGATCTGCTGGGGGGTGATGCCGTGGGCGGCGTTGTAGGCCTCTTGTTTGGCGCGGCGCCGGGAGGTTTCGTCGATGGTGGTGGCCATCGATTCCGTGATTTTGTCGGCGTAGAAGAGGACCCGGCCGTTGACATTGCGGGCGGCGCGTCCGGCGGTTTGGGTGAGCGAACGGTTCGAACGCAGGAAGCCCTCCTTGTCCGCGTCGAGGATGGCGACGAGCGCAACTTCCGGAATGTCAAGGCCTTCGCGCAGTAGAT
>CAZMNI010000197.1:0-4012 GCA_964567615.1 uncultured Chryseobacterium sp. | reverse complement strand
AGAAACGCTCTTGGCGGTGCAGGGGTTGCGCAAGACCTATACCATCGGCACCCAAACCGTCCATGCCCTCGACGGCGTGGACCTTCGCATCGCCCGGAACGAATACGTCGCCCTCATGGGCCCGTCGGGCAGCGGCAAGTCCACACTGATGAACATGCTCGGCTGTCTCGACACCCCCACCGCGGGGTCGTATTTCCTGAACGGCAAGGACGTCAGCCGGCTCGATGAGGATGCGCTTGCGGACATCCGGAACAAGGAAATCGGGTTTGTGTTCCAAACGTTCAACCTCCTGCCCCGCTATTCCGCCCTCGAAAACGTCGCCTTGCCCCTCATCTACGCAGGGGTGAACCGTGCAGAGCGCGAATCCCGCGCCCGCGAAGTGCTCGGTCAAGTCGGCCTCGGCGACCGGATGGACCACCGCCCGAATGAACTCAGCGGCGGACAGCGGCAGCGCGTAGCCGTAGCGCGTGCCCTCGTCAACCGGCCGTCCATCATCCTCGCCGACGAACCCACGGGCAACCTCGACTCCGTGACCTCCATGGAGATCATGGCCCTGTTCAGTGCCATCCACGACGCCGGAAACACCGTGATCCTCGTGACGCACGAGGAGGACATCGCAGCATGCGCCCAGCGCATCGTGCGGCTCAAAGACGGGCGGGTCGATACAGATACGGCTGCACGACCCGTTGCAGCGGAAGCGTGAAGTGGGCGAACTTGCGCCCATGGAACGCGAACGCATCGTCCACTTGAGGACAGAGGAGGCCATCGGACGCCAAGTGACCGTGTGCGGATGGGTGAGGACCTTCCGCAACGACACGTTTATCGCCGTGAACGACGGCTCCTGCCTGACGAATTTGCAGTTGGTCATCGACCGCGAGCAGGTGGACGAACAGACGCGCAAGCGCTTGACGACCGGTGCGGCCATCCGGGCTGAAGGCACCGTGGAGCGGTCACAGGGCAAGGGACAGACCACCGAAGTTAAAGTCGCTGTGCTGGAGGTACTCGGCGATGCCGATCCGGAAGTGTATCCGATCCAAATGAAGCGCCACTCGCTGGAATTCCTGCGCGAGAAAGCCCACCTGCGGTTCCGGACGAACACCTTCAGCGCGGTATTCCGCGTGCGCCACGCCCTCAACTTCGCCATCCACCGCTTCTTCACAGAGCGTGGCTTTTACCAACTCCACACCCCCATCATCACGGGCAGCGACGCGGAGGGCGCAGGCGAGATGTTCCGCGTCACCACCCTCGATGCAGGCAACCCGCCCCGCCTCGAAGACGGATCGGTGGACTTCGGCGCCGACTTCTTCGGCAAGACCGCAAACTTGACGGTCAGCGGCCAGCTGGAAGCGGAGCTCGGCGCGATGGCGCTGGGCCAAGTGTACACCTTCGGGCCGACGTTCCGGGCCGAGAATTCGAATACGTCGCGGCATTTGGCCGAGTTCTGGATGATTGAACCGGAAGTGGCTTTTGCGGACCTCAAAGACAACATGCGGCTGGCGGAAGACTGCTTGAAGAGCGTGTTGGCGGAGGTGCTGGCGGGGTGCGACGAGGATTTGGCGTTCCTCGAGGAACGCGAACAAACTGCAGAGAAGGAACTTCCTGCAGACGCACGGCACACCGAACCGTTGCGCGCACGGCTGCAGGCCGTGGTAGAGGCCCCCTTTCGCCACGTGACCTACACCGAGGCCATCGATTTGCTGCTGCAATCGAAGCCGCACGCGAAGAAGCAGTTCAAGTACCCCGTGGCATGGGGGGTGGACCTGCAGAGCGAGCACGAGCGGTGGCTGGTGGAAAAGCACTTCGGCGGGCCGGTCATCCTCACCGACTACCCGGCGGAGATCAAGGCCTTCTACATGCGGTCGAACGACGACGGCAAAACGGTGGCGGCCATGGACGTGCTCGTGCCCGGCATCGGCGAACTCATCGGAGGAAGCCAGCGGGAAGAACGCCTGGACCTGCTGCTCGAGAAGTGCAAGAAGTTTGACATCCCGGAGGACCACGTGTGGTGGTACCTCGAGACGCGCAAGTTCGGGACGGCCGTGCATGCGGGCTTCGGGATGGGCTTCGAGCGCCTCGTCATGTACGTCACCGGAATGACGAACATCCGCGACGTGATTCCGTTCCCGCGGACGCCGCTGAACGCCGAATTCTGACGCCTCGCGCCATGTTCCGCCAAACCCTCCAGCAAAAGCTTCTCGGCAAACTCTCGCCGCAGCAAATCCAAATGATGAAGCTGCTGCAGGTTCCTACCGTGGAACTCGAGGCGCGGATCAAGCAAGAACTCGAGGCAAATCCGGCCCTCGAGGAACTGTCAGAATCCTATGGGGATGCGGGAGAGGAGCGCGAGGAAGGTGATTCAAATGAAACTGAAAACACGGATGGGGGAGAGGGAGATGCGCTGAGTGAATTCGATTACGACGACTGGATGGACGACGAAACGCCAGACTACAAACTGAACGTTTCAAACCGCTCGGCGGACGACGAAGAGCGCAGCATCCCGTTTGTTTCCGGGGCCACCTTTCGGGAACAGCTCATCGATCAGCTCGCCTTTGCGGATGCCGATGCAGGTACGCGGGCCCTCGCTGAGCACTTGATCGGCAACCTCGATGAGGCGGGCTATTTGCGCCGGGATTTGGACAGCATCGTGAACGATTTGGCCTTCACACAAGGCATTGAGACCACGCGGGCGGCCCTCGAGGCCGCGCTCGCCGTGGTCCAAACCCTCGACCCGGCCGGCGTCGGCGCGACGGACCTGCAGGAATGCCTCCTCCTGCAACTTCGCCGCCGGGTAGCGGAAGCGGCTGCGGACGGCACGTCAGCTGAACGCCGGCTGGCGCAGCGCATCGGTTTGGACATCCTCGAACACCATTTCGAGTCCTTCACGAAGAAGCATTACGACCGCATCGCCAAGCGGCTGGACCTGGACGACCCACTGCTGAAGTCCGCATTGGACGAGATCATTCGGCTCAATCCGAAGCCGGGAAATTCCGGCAACGACGGGAGCCGCACGCAGGTGCAGCACGTCATCCCGGACTTCCTGCTGGCGGTGGAGGACGAAGAACTGCGGCTGCAACTCAATGCACGCAATGCGCCTGAGCTGCGGGTGAGTGCCGACTACCGCGAGATGATGCGGACCTATGCGGCGGGGGCAAAACGCGACCCAAAGCAGCGGGAGGCCCTGGCATTCATCAAGCAGAAAGTGGATGCAGCGCGGTGGTTCGTGGACGCCATCCGCCAGCGCCAACACACGCTTACGGTCACCATGCAGGCCATCGTGGAACACCAACACGCCTACTTCCTCAGTGGCGACGAGACCGACCTCAAGCCGATGATCCTCAAGGACATCGCCGACCGGGTGGGCATGGACATTTCCACGGTTTCCCGGGTGGCAAACAGCAAATACGTCCAAACACCCTACGGCACCTTCCTGCTGAAGTCCTTCTTCAGCGAATCCCTCTCCACCGATTCCGGGGAAGAAGTGAGTTCACGCGAGGTCAAAAAGATGCTCAAGGACGCCATCGAAGCCGAGGACAAGTCGGCTCCCCTGCCCGACGAAAAGCTCGTGGCGATGCTCAATGCGCAGGGCTACAACATTGCGCGCCGCACGGTGGCCAAGTACCGCGAACAGCTCGGGATTCCGGTGGCTCGCCTCCGCCGGGCGCTGTGATGGGCGTGCGGACGGCCCGCTTTGTGTCGGGCTTTTTCCATCCCTTGCTGTTGCCGCTGGCGACGGTGGCGGTGCTGTTTTTAACGGATCCGTTGTTGCGCGCAATGCCGGGGGCGTTTGGGTATTTGGCCATCGTGTTAGCGGTGAACACGGTGGCCCCTGCGTTGTCGATTTTGATGCTGCACCGGAGGCGCATCGTAAGCGACCTCGATGTTTCGCGCAGGGACGAGCGTGCAGGGCCGTTTGCGGTGGTGCTGCTGTATTACGGGCTGACCTTCGGGGTGGTCTACGAGGCAGCTGGCGCCCGGATGCCAGCGGTGTATTTGGCGATGCTGGTCGGCCTTG
>CAZMNI010000196.1:0-4017 GCA_964567615.1 uncultured Chryseobacterium sp. | reverse complement strand
CCCAACCTCAATCTCAACCCGCGACGCGCAGCGTCGCCCAACCCCAACCCCAACCCGCGACGCGCAGCGTCGCCTCACTCCCTCCTCACCCGCTCCTCCCACGTCCCTACGTTTCCGACCCGGTCACGGACTTCGATGCGCAACGTGCCTTCGGAGCCGGCAGGGATGCAGCCGTCACGGGCATCGTACCAAACGCGTGCATTCTTCGCGTCGTACCGCATGAGGATCCAGGCGCCATCGAACCACGCATCGATGCGGGAAATGCCGGACAGGGCGTCGCGGACGGTGAAGTCGATTTCGCGCATGCGGAGCCGGGTGACCGGTGAGGTGACCTTGAAGCCGGCGGAGATGGCAGGCGGGCGGAGGTCCGCCACAACTGCGAATCGCCCTCCTTCCTTCGTCGAAAAGGCAATGCGCGCGGCGTCAGCAGCGGGAGCCGCAGCGGGCAAGAGCACTTTTTCGCGGCCACCGGCGGCGTTGCGTTTTTCGATGACCCACGCACTTGCAGGGGCGGCACCCGCGGGAAGCGGAAGTTCAACGGTGAACTCACGGGCGACCGGAATCCACGCATCGCCGATGGCCCAAACCCCCGGAGCGACCTCCTCGAAGCGGAAGGCGCAGTCATCGTAAAACGTGCCGGCCGCGACGGTGACGCGGGCGCCGCCGTGCTCGAGGACAAGGTCCCGGTCTTGCCGCAGGTCGTGGTGGTGCGGGAGCGGGGCGGGGGGAGCGTCGGTGAGGGAAGGCGGGGCAGCGGGAGGCGGATCGGTGCCGATGAGGTCGAAGGCGAACTCGGCGACGTTGCCGTGGACGTCCTCGGCCTTGACCGCAATGCGGCGGGCGGTGCCGGGGGCCGCGGCGATGCAAGCGGATCGCTCGTCCCCGCTGTAGATCGGCAGGCGGTTGCCGGGGAGGCGGTGCAGCCGGTGGATTTGGTCGCGCGAGCGGCGCCACTCGGTGTAGACCGTGTGGGCATTCATGTCGCGCGCGACCCCAAAATCCAGCGTGTCCAGCTCCACGTCGAAGCACGACACCCCATCCACCTCAAGACACGTGCGGTAGACCCCGCATACGTTTTCCGTCGCACTCAACTTGTCGTAGGCCTCAACTGCAAACCGCACGGGCCCCGTCGCTTCGATGGACAGCGTGCCCGGCTCGATGCGGCGCGGCGCAGCCGAACCCGCCACCAGCGTGCCCGGCTCGGGCAACACCCACACCGCACGGACCTGTGGCGGCCGGCTGTCCGCGATGGGCAGGCCCCACAGCAACGGGTTGATGGGCCGGTCCGTGGCCGTTTCGCGCACTTCGAAGTGCAGGTGCGGCCCGGCACTGGAGCCGGAATTGCCTGAAAGTCCGAGGGTTTCGCCGGCTCGAAAGGCAAACTCGACGTCCGGGCGCACGTCGAGCGAGAAGGTCGCGTCCGCGTATTGGCGGTCGCGGACCCACGAAGCCAGCGGTTCTGCGAATTCCTTCAGATGCCCGTACACCGTCGTGATGCCGTCGGGCGAGCGCAGGTAGACCGCTTGGCCGTAGCCCACGGGCGAAACGACCACCCGAGCGACGACGCCGTCGTGGGCCGCGAGCACCCGGTGGCCCTCGGTTTCCATGGTCTTGAAATCCAGTCCGGCATGGAAGTGATCGGTGCGCAGCTCCCCGAAGTTCCCGGTGAGTTTCAAGGGGATGGCCAGCGGCGGATGCAGTCCCTCGCGGGCCACATCGCCTCCGCGCACTTCCATGGAATCAGGAGCCACTCCGCCCTCCGGTGCCCCAGACCCCACCGGGTCTTGCCCCCCTGGAAGCAGCGCCGCAGCCACCCCCCAAACCGCCACCAAGTACGCGCGCAGAGCCATCGGTTCAAGAACGGCGAATCTAACTACATTTGTGCGGACCCTCCCTCATTTGAGTTGCATGGAACGACCGACTCTCGAACTCCGTTTGGCGCAGCTGCTTGAGCGCGCTTCGGAGCTCGCGAACCGGTACGAACGGTTGCGGGAACGGCTGCGCCACGTGGAAGATGAACTCGTGGAGGCGCAGCTGCGCATCGAAGAACTTGAACGTCAGGAGGTAACACCTTCACCATATACCCATCCCTCGGAATCCAGCCCCGCTTCGGTGGAGTTGACCCGGGCGGACATTGAACAGCTTCTCGCGGAAGTAGATGCCTGCATCTCCCTCCTCGCCTCTCCCACCCCCCACTCCTAATCCTCACTCCGTGAATTCAGTGCGCATCGTGCTTGCCGGCAAACCGTACGACCTCAGCGTAGATGCTGCAGAAGTCGCTGCGCTGCACCGGGCTGCCGACGCCGTGAACGCGCAGGTAGACGGATTTCGGGAACGCTTCGGGGTGACCGACCGGACCGACCAACTTGCCATGGCGGCACTGCAAATTGCCTCGGAGCTCGCGCCCGACGCTGCAGAAAACGCCGCGCAACCTGTCCTTTCGGCGGAACTGGAAGAAGCCCTCGATGCGCTGCTCGGTCGCCTCGACCGCCTCACGGAGGGCTGATCCAGTTAAATCCCCCATGGACATGACGTTTATCCTAGGCGCGATCATCGGTCTGCTCGCAGGAGCGGCCGGAGGCTACGTGCTATTTACCCGGTTGCTCGCCCGCAAGGCCAGCGACCTCATCGCCGAAGCCGAGCGCAAGGGCGAAGTATTGAAAGAGAAGAAGATCCTGCAGGCGAAGGAGAAGTTCATCGAGCTGAAGGAGCAGAATGCGCGCGAACTCAAGGACCGCTCCGCTTCAGTGGCCCAGCGCGAAGAAAAGGTCAAGGCCGAGCTCGACGCTCTCCGCCGGGACCAGGACCGCGTCGCCGGCAAGGAGAAGCACCTCGACCGCGAACTCGAAAAGCTCAACCAGCGCCTCGAAGCCACCGAAGCGAAGGCGAAGGAGCTGGAAAAGAACCGCTTGCGTTCCGTAGAGCTGCTTGAGAAGACCGCGAACATGAGCGCGGAAGAAGCGAAGAAAGAACTGCGCGAACAGGTGGTGGGCGAAGCGAAATCCATGGCTGCCACGCAGGTGCAGGAAATCCTTGAAGAAGCCCGCGTCAAAGCGAACCAGGATGCGAAGAAGATCGTGGTCCAAACCATCCAGCGGGTGGCTACGGAGCACAGCGTCGAAAACGCCGTCAGCGTCTTCAACATCACCAACGACGATGTGAAAGGGCGGATCATCGGCCGCGAGGGCCGGAACATCCGGGCCCTGGAGGCGGCAACCGGGGTTGAGTTCATCGTGGACGATACGCCGGAGGCCATCATCCTCAGCTGCTTCGACCCGGTCCGCCGGGAGATTGCGCGCCTGTCGCTGCACCAACTCGTCACCGACGGGCGCATCCACCCAGCGCGGATCGAAGAAGTCGTGGCGAAGGTGACGAAGAAAATCGAGGAGGAAATCCACGAAATCGGCAAGCGCACCTGCATCGACCTCGGCATCCACAACATCAAAGGCGATTTGATGCGCATGGTGGGCCGGATGAAGTACCGGTCGTCGTATGGCCAAAACCTGCTGCAGCACAGCCGCGAAGTGGCGAACCTCTGCGCCACGATGGCCGCTGAGCTCGGACTCGACGCGAAAGCTGCAAAGCGCGCAGGCCTCTTGCACGACATCGGCAAGGTGAGCGACGAAGAGAGCGAGTTGCCACACGCACTCCTCGGGATGAAGCTCGCAGAAAGGGCTGGCGAACGTCCGGACATCTGCAACGCCATCGGAGCGCACCACGACGAAATCGAGATGACGACCCTGCTGTCGCCCATCGTGCAGGTGTGCGACGCCATCAGCGGAGCGCGGCCAGGAGCACGCCGGGAGATGGTCGAGGCGTACATCCAGCGCTTGCGGGATTTGGAAAACCTCGCCATGGAGTATCCGGGCGTGACAAAGAGCTTCGCCATCCAAGCCGGTCGGGAACTGCGCGTCATGGTCGAGAGCGACCAGGTGAGCGACGACCAGGCGGACCAGCTCAGCTTCGACCTCTCGCAGCGCATCATGAACGAAATGACCTACCCGGGCCAAGTGAAAA
>CAZMNI010000195.1:0-4038 GCA_964567615.1 uncultured Chryseobacterium sp. | reverse complement strand
GGAGGCCAGGAAGGGTTGAGGGGGGAGGGTTGGGGTTGGGGTTGGGGTTGGGGTTGAGGTTGAGGTTGGGGTTGGGGTTGAGGTTGGGGATGGGTTGGGGTTGGGGGAGAGGGGGGAGGGTTGAGGGTTGTGGGGGGAGGGGGGAGGGTGGCGCCGAAGGGGGCGCAGGTGGCGGTGTAGCGTTCGACGATGTGGGGGATGGGCGCGGTGCGGAGGCCGGCGGTGAGCTTCCATTTGGCCCAGTTCATCTTGTCGACGCGGAAGGTCAAGAGTCCGAGGGCGCGGCAGACGCGGCGCGAGCGGAAATTGCCTTGCAGGTCGATGATGTAATCGAAGCCCACGGCACGGAGGTCGGGGAGGGCTTCCACGGTCGAGCGGTCGAAGGTGTGGATGCGGTCGAGGAGCGGCCCGAAGCCCTCTGCCACCGGGCGTTGCGGTGCGCGGGTCAGGAGGTGGATTTCGCACGGGCCGTGGCACGCAGCGCGCAAGGCAGCGATGGCCGGGGCTGTCAGGAGCAGGTCGCCGATGGCTGAGAAGCGCAGGACGAGGAAGCGTGCGGTCGGCATGGCCATGGGGCGAAACTACGGCGAGGGGAGGCGGGCTGGGCCTACCTTAGCGGCGCGGATTTTTACCATGCTCATCGATACGCATTGCCACCTGTACCAACCGGCGTTTGACGGCGACCGCGCCGCTGCGGTGGCGCGCGCACGGGCGGCCGGCGTGGGTCAGGTGCTGTTGCCGAACATCGACGTCGAGTCGATTCCGCGGATGCGGGCGTTGGTCGCGGAGGAGCCGGGCTACTGCCTGGGGATGATGGGCTTGCATCCGTGCCATGTGACCGCGGAGGGGTGGGAGGCGGAGTGGGCGGTGATCGAGGAGGAGTTGCATGCAGGTCAGGCGGACGGCCGTCGTACCTACGTGGCGGTGGGGGAAATCGGGCTCGACCTGTACTGGGACAAGACCACCCTCGAAGCGCAGCGCGCGGCCTTCCGCCGCCAAACCGCCACCGCCCGCGCGCTCGACCTGCCCATCGTCGTCCACGTCCGCGACGCCTTCGCCCCGCTGTTTGAAGAGCTCGACCTCCTCGACCCGCCGGGCGCTGCCGAACCGCTGCAGGGGGTCATTCACTGCTTTACGGGAAACCTCGACGACGCACAGCGCCTCCTCGCACATCCCGGGTTGCTGTTGGGCATCGGCGGCGTGGCAACGTACAAAAACGGCGGACTCGACGCGGTCCTGCCCCACGTACCCCGCGAGCGCATCGTCCTCGAAACCGACGCGCCGTACCTCGCCCCGGTTCCGCACCGCGGAAAGCGCAACGAGCCGGCGTTTGTGGAGGTGGTGGCGGCGCGTGTGGCGGAAATTTGGGGCGTCGAGGTGGCGGAAGTGGCGCGGGTGACCACTGAAAATGCGCGCAGGCTCTTCCGCCTTCCGCCGTCCTCCGACGCTCCCCCTGCCTCCCACCATTGATGCCCATGGAAAGCCGTATCCTGCTGATTTACACCGGTGGAACCATCGGAAGTGTGAGCGACCCGGCCACCGGCGGCCTTGCGCCCATCGACTTTGCAGAGATTACGCGCCACGTGCCAGAACTGCAGCAGCCTGGCCGTGAACTTGTTGCCGAAGCCTTCGACCCACCGCTGGATTCCTCGGACATCGGCCCGGCGGAATGGGCGCGGCTCGCCACCCTCGTGCGAGACCGCTACACGGAATTCGACGGCTTCGTCATCTTGCACGGCACGGACACGCTCGCCTACACGGCAAGCGCACTGAGCTTTATGTTCGAGGGGCTGACGAAACCGGTCATCCTCACCGGGAGCCAACTGCCCATCGGCCTCCCGCGCACGGACGGCCGCGAAAACCTGCTCACCGCAGTCGAGCTGGCCACGGTTACTTCCGCCGGCCGCCCGCTGATCCGCGAAGTGGCCGTTTACTTCGGCTCAGCCCTCTACCGCGGCAACCGGACCCACAAGGAGAGCGCGGAATCCCTTCAGGCCATCATCAGCCCGAACTACCCCCCGCTCGCCACCGCCGGCGTCGAGCTGGCGGTCCACCGCTCCGCCCTCCACCGCGATCCCGCCACCTCCTTCTCGGTCACGACGGCCCTCGAAACGCGGGTCGCGTGGCTTCCCCTCTTCCCTGGCATCTCCCCCGAAGTGCTCGCGCGTACCCTTGAATTCCCGTCCCTCCGCGGACTCGTCCTCTCCACCTTCGGCTCAGGCAATGCCCCCTCGTCGGCCGCGCTCCGGCACCTCCTCGCCGCGGCGCACGACCGGGGCGTCGCCGTAGTCAACGTCACCCAATGCGGCCACGGCGGCGTCCACCCTGAGCGGTACGCCACCGGCCACATGCTCCTCGACGTCGGCGTCGTCCCCGGCGGCGACATGACGACGGAAGCGGCCCTCACGAAGCTCATGCACCTCCTCGCCGTCCACAGCGATCCCGCCGCAGTGCGCTCCGGCCTCCTCGCGGACCTGCGGGGCGAGCGCACGCCGGACTGACCGCTGTGGAAACTGCTGCTTGTGCCACGTTTCCACTGAGAATTTCGGTACCTTGCGCCCCCGTTCGGGAGCGGTGCAGTGGTACTGCCCGTACGCTGCAAGGGAGAGATGGCCGAGTGGCTTAAGGCGCACGCCTGGAAAGCGTGTTCACCGAAAGGTGTCCGGGGTTCGAATCCCCGTCTCTCCGCGATCCAAAAGAGAAAGCCAGCGCACCTGCGCTGGCTTTTGCATTTGAAGTCCTGGGACCAAGCTTGCTTGCGGACCGGGGCTTCGATGCAAAAGCGGATCCGGCCGGAGGCCGGCGTCGCTTTCTCTTGTGGATCAAGCCCCCCCTTAGGGAACGCGAGTGCCGCAAGGCAAGAGCAATCCCCGTCTCTCCGCGAAAGACTGAAAAGCCGATGCAATTGCATCGGTTTTTTTGTGCCCGCAGGCGGGTGAAGCTCGCTTCAATCTGGCTGCGGGCAAAAAAACGGTGGCCTGAGGCCACCGGCTTTTCATGTCTTTCAAGCCTCCCCCTCGAGGGAACGCGAGCGCCCGAAGGCGCGAGCAATTCCGGCTCTCCACCCCGCTTTTTGCGCCTCCAAAGTCACGATGGATTCCCACGGGGGCAGCAACAGTTGCGGCGAGGAATTGCAAGGCAACTGCGCGTGCTTTGCGCCTATGTAAATCGGAGGGACTGCCGATCACATGCGATTGACAACATGATTTGCCTTCCATTCCGGACGCATGATGGAAGATAAGCCTCTGCCTTCCATGGAGATTATAAAGGGCTTGGAAAGTAAATCCGGGCATGAACGAGGATTCATGGTCCGAAGGGTTTGTTCTATGGACTGAGGTGATGCTAGGATGTACTTCTACGTGAGCAACGGATGCCTCCAACAAACGGCGAGAATGGGATTGAAGTGATCGGATTCAGGTGGATACGCTTTACGTGAAGTTAAGGTGGAGTCATGTTTCGTGTTTTGAATGGCGTTTGGCTGTAGACCAATCCCCTCGGCTCACATCAATGATAAACGCGTGCAGTCAGGGCTGCGCATTCGTTGAAATTGATTCTCACTTTCCCTTTCTATGATCCTCTATCTTCCCGGTATGAGAATGTTGTTGATGCGATTCTGGCTTGGGGTTTTGATTCTTGCGGTTGTGCATTCTAGCACCGCCCAAGATTCGCCGCTGCACTCCTTTTACAACGAACTCAGCAAAGAGCTTGGCCTAACGGCACGTGAAGACAAGATGGGGGAGAACTTTGTCGTGGTTTTTTACCCCAACGGCATCATGCGAGATCGTTATCAATTGACTGGATTGATTGCGACTTCGCCTGAGTTGGGGACGATTTGGGTATCCTTCACAATTCCCACAGAGGGATTGAGCTTGGATGTGGACGAAACGGATTTGGTTGAAATCCAGAGCCACTTCAGCCCTTGGAGTATCACCTGGTCTCCCAGTTCAGTCGACAGCACTATTCTTTTTAAAGGGTTCATGGAACTCAATCCTGATGTGCCTGTGGACCTGGTTGGAAGCTTGATTTTTTCCACCATGG
>CAZMNI010000194.1:0-4054 GCA_964567615.1 uncultured Chryseobacterium sp. | reverse complement strand
AGTCCATCCCAGCAGCTTCCCACTGCGAGGCCACTTCGGGCTTCCACCACACCACCACGTCGTTCATGTAATCACACTCCCAACACGGATCGCCGAAATCCGCTTCCGCCGAGTAGTTTGCTCCGACCGGATCGGTGCAGCCCTTTTCTCGGCAACCCACGAGCGCCGCCGCCAGCAGCAACAACACCCCCGCCTCACACTTCATTCCCGCACCCAACGTGCCGGACTTCCGACTGCGCCAGCAGCCACTACCCGCACAAAGTACATCCCCGGTGCAAAGCCGGCGCCGTCAATTGCCACCCGATGCATGCCTGCTCCGAGCGTTCCTGCATCCACCACCTGCACCCGACGGCCCGATGCATCACACACCTCAACCGCAACCTCTGCGACCGAGGCCAAGGTGAATGCACAGGAAGTCATTCCTGAAGAAGGATTCGGCATCAACACCGGCGGAGCCGATGCAGGCCGCGCAAGGTCGAGCACCCCTGCCGGCCCGGAGGCGACGATGTTGATGTCGTCCAAGAAAATGTTGTTGCCCAGGCGGCTCTCGAACTCAAACATCAACCGGAATCCCGATGTCAAAAACTGGGGATACGGAAGGTCAAGCGTGTACGACTTCCATTCCTCCGGACCTGCCGGCGTGAACGCAAAACTGTGTGGGTCTGCCGATGGCAAATCCGTGAATCCCCGGTGCATCCGGCGCAGCGACCATGTTTTGCCGCAATCGCCTGAAGCGTATACCTTCAACCGATCGTCCGTCTCGTTTGCTCCTTTGAAACTGAACGCCCACTTGTAGGAAACGACAATTTCGTCCATCCCGCTGACGTCCATGGTCGATGTGATGAGGCGGTCGGTGGCAAACTCTGTGGGGTTCGACCAGTTGTGAATGCGCAAGCTCCGTGCACCCGTGGCAGCAGCAGAAGTCACCTGTTCCCATGTCGTTCCATCTCCTGTAACATCCTCGATGAACCACGTGTCCGCTAACGGCGCGGTTTCAAATCCTTGCACCACAGGCAGCGGCAACGCATCTGGCTCGAGCACTTGGATGTAATCCGTCTCGGTGTGGCTGACCTCGTCAACGCCGTTGCCTACCGTGAGCGTCACGGCATAAAAGCCCGGGGTGCTGTAGGCGTGAGCGATGCCTTCCGCCCCGTCGGCCGTGGCTCCGTCTCCGAACGCCCAATTCCACTGTGTCACCCCGTGGTAGCTGGCATCTGTGAAGTACACGGTATCGCCGACGCACACCGTCCGGCGGTCTGCTTCGAACCGTGCCTCGCACAGGATGGGCTCGCTCGTGGCTCCTGTTGCAGCGAGGTTTGTGGCTGTCCACAGCTGGTTGCGTTGGGCCGTTGAGCTGTTCATTGCCGCGCGCATGCGGGCACGCTGGCCTGCGGTGAACATGCGGCTGCAGTACGAATACTCCATGTAGTTCTGCACGTTGTCGAGCGATCCGCAGGATTCCCCGTCGAGGTTGCAGCTCAACCAGCCGATGGTGTTCGGCGTGTCTTCGACCAAATCATCCTCATCGCAGTTGTCGGCCAGCCCGGGCTCGTTCGAATTGCCCCACGTGTGGCGCAAATTCATCCAATGGCCGGCCTCGTGGGTCAACGTCCGCGAGCGGTAGGTGTTGCTGGTCCCGATGGCGCCGCAGTAGTCGTGTGCGACCACGATGCCGTCCTGCCCTGCGCCCTGGTTGCCGTTGACCGCACCCGGGTAGAGGCTGTAGCCCGCAGCCCCGGCAGCGTCTTCGACGACCCAAATGTTGAGGTACTTGTTCCTCGGCCACTGGATGAGGTCCTTCACCCCATCGTCTCCCACGTAGGTCAACTCGCTCAGGATCCGGTTAATCCCCGTATGGCAGTTGCCGTTAGGATCCCGTTGGGCGAGGCGAAATTCGATTTCGACATCTGCCGCGATGCCTGCAAACTCTGGGATCACAGTGGCGATGTCGGCGTTCAGTTTGCGAAAATCCCGGTTCATCACCTCGATGGCGCTGTACACCTGCTCGTCGCTGATGTTCTCGGGGCCGTTGAAATGGATGACGTGAAACACTACCGGAATGATGATCAACTCGTCCCGGTCACCCGCCTCGCTGAAAGCCCGCGTCTCACGCTCGAGCGCGGCATCCGACTCGAGGTAGGCCTGGCGGAGAAACGGGTTGCGGCCGATGAAGCGCTCGAGGGCTTCGGGTTGTCCGCAGGGTCGGGGTGTGGTTTGGCCCGCCGCGGCCGCGGCGAGGGCCCAAACAAAGCACAGCGAGAAAAACGTGCGCATCGGATTTCAGCTTCTTGAGGACGTGAAATATACGACGGTAACCGCGGTCACCTTGGCCAAGTTCACCGCGCGCTAATTTCGACCCCATGGCATTCCCTACCGCCCCGTTGCTCGCGGCCCTTGCTGCGCTGCTTTTCCCCATTGCAAGCTGCACCGAATCCTCCACCGCGGGACCCGCAAACGCGGCAGAACAGCGGACCCTTGCCGGCGGGGACGTCAGTGCCGAAGTGTTTTCAAAGGCCCTGGCTGAGCGTCCAAGTGCGGTGTTGCTCGACGTGCGCACAGCTCGCGAATGGAACGAAGGGCACCTTGAGGGCGCCCGCCGTTGGGACTACTTTGATACGGCGTTTCGCGATTCCTTGGCGACCCTTCCGGTCGGCGGGCCGATTTTCGTGTACTGCGCTGCCGGAGGCCGGAGCGCCGAAGCTGCAGCCGCTTTGAAGCAACTCGGCCACCGCGAAGTGTACAACCTCGCTGGTGGAATCGATGCTTGGGAGCGCGCCGGCCTTCCTGTGGTAAAGCCCTGAATCAGGGATTTGTAGCCGCGTATTCAATGCGAAGCCCGACGTCCGTGACGCCCTGCAAGGGGTCCTCGCGCATGGCGTGAACAACCCGGACAGAATACGGCCCCTGCAGGGGAAAGCGGGCGTCATCGTGCCAAACGATGCGGTGGTCCAGCACATGGCCCGGGCCAGAGCCGAGCCAGTTGCCTTGGGCGTCTGCAAGCTCACAGGCCAGTGTGTCGCGGTTCGTCTTGCCATTCGGGAACGTGAAGTCCACGAAGAGGTAGATGTTGCTGAACGGGTAGGTGGCGTCGTGCCGGAGGTCGATGTAGAGGTCGTGCAACCGGGTCGTATCGGTCACTTCCCATTTGAATTCGGCGGCGTCCGACGACTTCCACCCGCTGGAATCTACGCCGAGGGAATCTGCATAAAACGCCTCCGGTCCACACCCCGTGGCAAGCCATGCACAGAATCCGATCCCGATGAGGTACTTAGCCGGCATCGGGTCGGGGCGATTCGGTGCCGGACTTTCTGCGGTCCCGCCCACGGCCTCGGTTGCGCCGAGAACGGGATGTGCCTCCAGCGGCCTCCCCTCCTGGGGCAGGGGCATCCGAGGTGTGCGCGGCCCGGGGGGCTTCCGGGGAGCGCGGAGCTTGCGGTGCCCGAGCCGTCGAAACCGGTGCAGGCGCCGGTCCTTGTCCGGCGGGCTTGCCCCGATCGCGGTCCCGATCGCGTCCCCCGCGTTTGCGCTTTTTGCGCCGGGCTTCATCAAACCGGGTGAGGCTGTCTTGGCCCACAACGTCCGCGTAGACCTCCTCCATCTCGTCTGGCTCCTCCTCGATGGCCAATTCAGCAATGGACACTGGCGCGTCCCCGCGGGCATTCATTTCCAGTAGTTCCTTCACGTCCTCGACGGCTACCGGCACCGGTGAAGAGCCCGGTTCATCGAGGTTGAGCAGGTAGACCAGCCGCTTGAAAATGTCCATCTTGAACACCACGGCACGGCCTTCCTTCAACTTGAACTTCGCATTCGGGGAAGGGAAATCCTTGATGCCTTCGACGTATTGGTCGAGTTCGAAGTTGAGGCAGCACTTGAGCTTGCCGCATTGCCCGGCGAGCTTTTGGGGATTCAGAGAGAGTTGCTGGTAGCGTGCTGCTGACGTGGAAACGGTGCGGAAATCCGTAAGCCAACTCGCACAACACAGTTCCCGGCCGCATACCCCGATGCCGCCCACCCGGGCCGCTTCTTGGCGGGCTCCGATTTGGCGCATTTCAAC
>CAZMNI010000193.1:1169-4103 GCA_964567615.1 uncultured Chryseobacterium sp. | reverse complement strand
CCCTCCACCCTCCACCCTCCACCCTTCACCCTCCACCCTCCACCCTCCACCCTCCACCCTTCACCCTCCACCCTTCACACTCCACCCTTCACACTCCACCCTTCACACTCAACCCTGTCCCCTCACTCTCGCGGCGTAGCGGCGCCTCATCCCTCCATCCGGATTCTTAGTTCGGAAATCCACCCTGAAATGCCGTCGTACGCTGTTGTGGTGAGGAGGTGGAGGTGGTCGAGCGCGGCGGCGGGGGTGCCGTGTGCGACGTAGGCCCAGCAGGCGCCGAAGACCAGGAGGAGGGCGGCGGGGAGGAAGAGGATGGTGAAGAGCCGGTGGGCGGCTTTGAAATCGGTTTGGGCCGGGTGGATTTCACGGGCGGAGGAGGCCATCTCGCCACCGAGGAGGGCGGCGAGGAGCAGTTGGGTGGTGGAAGGAGACAACCCGGCCGCGGCTACGCCGACGCACGAGGCGAGCCAAAGCAAGGGAGTGAAGTAGGGTGTCAAGAAAATCAGCCAATTACCGGGCCCTTCGAACGTGGCCACGCCGTTGCCGTCGGCACCAGCGCGCAGCCCTTGCACGCGGTGGAAGGTGAGCCAAGCAAAGACGACGTGAACGAGCTCGTGCTCCATCGTGGCGATGAACCTGCCGACGGCGGTGCGTGTCCAGAAAAACCCGCCCACGACGGCGCCAGCACCGGCAGCGGCCCAGGTGGGCAAGGCGTGCGCAGAGAAGGCGGGTACCAGGGCCTGCCACGTGGCCAGGGCGAGCCAAGGAAGGCCCGCAACCGCACAGAGTGCAAGGGGCCATTTGAGGACATTGAGCACCGCGTTGACGGCGACTTTCATCCCGCCGAAACTACGACGCGGAGGGGTGCGCCGGGCGTATCTTTGGCCCACTGAAATCCTGCCTGACCATGCAGCACACGAGCTTCGCCACGCGGCACAACGGACCACGCACGAGCGATCATGCGCACATGCTCCGTTCCATCGGGGTCTCCTCCGTCGCGGAATTGATTGATTTGACGGTGCCTGCGAGCATCCGGCTGCGCGAACGGATGGAGCTGTCTCCCGCCCTGACGGAGGCCGCTTACCTGGATCACGTGCGGGAGTTGGCCGCGCAAAATCGGGTGATGAAGACGTACATCGGCATGGGGTACCACCCGGTCGAAGTGCCCTCCGTGATCCGCCGGAATGTGCTCGAGAATCCGGGCTGGTATACGGCGTACACGCCGTACCAAGCGGAAATCGCGCAAGGCCGCCTCGAGGCGTTGTTGAATTTCCAAACCCTGGTCTGCGACCTCACCGGCATGGACGTCGCAAACGCGTCGCTGCTCGACGAAGGGACGGCAGCGGCCGAGGCGATGGCGATGCTGTTCGCTTCGCGGCCGAAGGAAGTGGAGCGGGCAGGGGCTGCGAAGTACTTGGTCGACGACAAGGTGTGGCCGCACACGCTCGATGTGGTCCGGACGCGCGCACAGTACATCGGCGTAGAAGTCGTGGTGGCACCGCGGCGGGTATGGGACGAACTGTGTGAAGGTGTTTTCGGGGCCATGCTCCAAGTTCCCGATGCGGACGGAACGGTGGAGGATGTAGAAGAGCTGATTTCAGCACTGCGGTCGCGTTCGATTGCGACGGTGGTGGCGACCGATCCCATGGCGCTGGCCTTGTTGAAGTCGCCCGGCGCCATGGGAGCAGACGTCGCCGTGGGCAGTTCGCAGCGGTTCGGGGTGCCCATGGGGTACGGCGGGCCGCATGCGGCGTTCTTCGCTGCCCGCGACCAGTACAAGCGCAACTTCCCCGGCCGAATCATCGGGGTTTCGAAGGACCGTCTCGGAGCGCCGGCGTTGCGCATGGCGCTCCAAACCCGCGAACAGCACATCCGCCGCGACAAGGCCACATCGAACATTTGCACGGCACAGAGCCTGCTGGCGGTCATGGCGTCGATGTACGCGGTTTGGCACGGGCCTGCCGGAATCCGCGGCATTGCGGAGCGCATCCACGGTGCGGCGCGGACACTCGATGCGGCCTTGCGCGGAACCCGGTCCTTCGTTCAAGTGAATCCTCGGTACTTTGACACCCTGCGCATTCGCGTCGAAGAGGGGCCCGACGGCGTGGCCGCCTTGCGTGCGCGGGCCGAGGCGACCGGGATCAATTTGCGGTACGAAGCAGACGGTCACCACGTGGGGGTGGCGTTCAACGAGCGGACCACCGCGGCAGACGTCAGCGACTTGTGTACGTTGTTCGGGGTGTCTCCTGTGCAAGGGCCGGGCGCTGACCCTGGTTTCCTGGGTTCGATGTGGCGGGAGGTGGATTACCTCACCCACCCGGTGTTCAACCGCTACCACTCGGAAACCGAGATGATGCGGTACATCAAGGAGCTGGAAAACAAGGATTTGTCTTTGATGCACGGGATGATTCCGCTGGGCTCATGCACCATGAAGCTCAACGCTGCCACGGAATTGACCCCCATTACGTGGCCGGAATTCAGTGATTTGCACCCGTTCTGTCCCCCGGACCAAGCCGAAGGTACCCGCGCAATGCTTGACGCGTTGTGCACGGACCTCGCCGAGGTCACGGGCTTCGCGGGCGTTTCACTGCAGCCAAACTCTGGAGCGCAAGGCGAGTTTGCCGGGTTGATGGTCATCCGGGCGTACCACGCTGCGCGCGGCGAGTCGCACCGCGACGTGTGCCTCATCCCGTCCAGCGCCCACGGCACGAACCCGGCCAGTGCGGTGATGGCAGGCATGCAGGTGGTGGTGGTGGGATGCGATGCGGAGGGCAACGTGGATTTGGCAGACCTGCGGGAGAAAGCAGAAGCGCATGCCGCAGAGCTCGGCGCCTTGATGCTCACGTACCCGTCGACCCACGGGGTGTTTGAAGAGGGGGTGCAGGAGATCATCCGGCTTGTGCACTTGTTCGGTGGCCAAGTCTACATGGACGG
>CAZMNI010000193.1:0-1069 GCA_964567615.1 uncultured Chryseobacterium sp. | reverse complement strand
ACGGTGGCCCACGAGATGATCCTGGATTGCAGGGCCTTCAAGCAAACGGCGGGCATCGAGGTCATGGACATTGCGAAGCGGCTCATCGACTACGGGTTCCATGCGCCCACGGTCTCGTGGCCAGTTTCAGGGACACTGATGGTGGAACCCACGGAGAGCGAGTCGCTGGAAGAATTGGACCGCTTTGCCGAGGCCATGCTGGCCATCCGCGAAGAAATCCGGGCCATTGAGGAGGGGCGGTCAGACCGTGCCGACAACCTGCTCACCATGGCGCCGCATACGGCCGAAGAGGCCTGTGCTTCGGAATGGTCGCACCCGTACAGCCGGGAGGCAGCCGTCTATCCCGTGAAAGGCCTGCGCGTTCGGAAGTTTTGGACCTCGGTGGCACGGGTGGACAACGCCTTCGGTGACAGGAACCTCGTGTGCACGTGTCCGCCGCTTGAAGCATATGCCGCTGAACAGCGCTCCGAAGCATTCACGGCCTGAAGTGCCGTTGTCCACCGCGATCGGTGTGGAACCTCCGTTGCGGCGACCGCAGACGGGGCATGGGGATTTCTATATTTGCCGCGAAACAACCTCAATCCTTATTCAATGAAGCATTTGTACTTGGCCGCGGTGGCGGTGGGCGTTGCTGCAGGAGCAGTGGCCCAAGGCCGTCAGCCGGTGGCACCGATGAAAGACGCGCAACTTCGCCGCGTGTCTGCCGTGGAAACGCCAGCGGCAGCGGGCGCGAACCGGGTAGAGATTTGGTCAAACACCTGTGCAGTAGCCAATTGCAGCGACTGGGTGTTCGACAACGGTGCGGGAGAAACGGGCCAGCCGTGGGAAGGCATCGACATCAACTTCGAGTGCACCACCGAGGGCCCGACCGGTCCTTACAACCAGTGGGCAGGCGGAACAGGCGACGGCACGGCTGCCAGCGACCTGAATTCGACCACTGCGAATGACGGCTGGATCATCGTCGACTCCGACCTGTTCGGCGCGGATGCGAACTACAGCGCATCGTGGATTGAAAACGCGTGGTTCCAAACCGCAAACGCCATCGACTGCAGTGCTTTCCCGTATGTGA
>CAZMNI010000192.1:0-4106 GCA_964567615.1 uncultured Chryseobacterium sp. | reverse complement strand
CCACCCGCCAGTGCGCGCCGGGGGCGTAGGCGTTGCTGCTGCTGAGCTGCTGCGTGTACGTGGAAATCTTTTTGCGGTCGCCGGACGGGTGGTGGATGCCCACGCCCGAGGGCGACGTGACGCCCGTCGCGTCCCAGCCGGCGTAGAAGGGGTTCCAATCGGCGGCGATGGCGTCTTCGACTTCCATGAGGAGGAAGTCCGATCCGTCGATTTGGCCGTTGACCATGTCGTCGGAGGAGGTCAGGGGGAGGACGCCCGTTTTTTGGCGCGAGTTGAAGGACGATGTGCCGTCGCACTCGAAGTACTCATACGTGTAGCGCACCTTCATGAGCGCCCAATCGCCGGCCCCCATCGCGTCCGCACAATGGTGCGAGCTCAACAGCAGCTGGCGGCAGTCCTGCGCGACATTGTTCACCATCGCACCCGAGCAGAGGTAGGTCGCGCCCTGCATCGTGATCGACAGCCGCACGACCGCGTCGCGCTGGCACTGCCAGTCCTGGCCCTCGGGGCAGTTGACGTCCACTTGGCACGCCTCGGAGCCGCGTTCTGGGTCGCCGGCCAGGTTGTACTCGCCTTCGAAGTAGAGGAACCGGAAATAGTAGGCCAGGCCGCTGATGCCGAGTTCGGGGGTGCCGGTGCAGCCGATGGGTTGGCGGTACTCGATCAGCGCCGCGTCGCCCGGGAGCTCGTCGCTGAGCCAGGTGCCGTGCGGGTCGTTTTCCTCCGGGCCGTGCGGGCCGGTGAGGTAGGGGCGGCTGAAGGCGCCGTCGGGGGTGCGGAGGCGCAGCTCCCCTCCCACCGGGATGTGGAAGCGGTCGAAGTAAACGCCGATGCCGGGGGCTCCAGGGACGGCGATTTCGAGGCGCCAAACGTCCCATCCGTCCTCCTCGGTCCAGACGCCGTCGGCCAGCACGTCCGCCGTGCCCGCGACGACCTCGCCGTGCATCGTCTTGCCGGTGTGCTCCTCGTGCCAGGCGGCCCGGGCCCACAGCTGCGACGCGTCGGGCGACGTGAACTCGATGCGCGGGACCGTGGCCCACACCGCCGGGGCCGCACTGAAAAAGAGGAGTGCCGTCGCAGCGGCGCGCAAGGAGTTCAGGAGTCGCATGGCTTGCAGGTAGAAGGCGCAAGTTCGCGAAATTTGGCCAGCCGAGGCGCACGCGGCGTGCAGGGTCGCGGTACCTTTGGGGGTTATGCAGTTGAAAGACCGGATGTGGGCGCCTGCGGCAGCGGCCCGACCCCTCGCCCTCGCGCTCCTTCTTCTCCTCGCCCACGCCAGCCGTGCGCAGCAAATGGAGGCGCGGGAGACGACCCAAAAGTTCACCACCCTCCTGAACACGATCAACCAGCTCTACGTCGACAGCGTGGACATGCCGGACCTCGTGGAAGCAGCCATCGTCGCGATGCTCGAGGAGATGGATCCGCACTCGGTGTACATCCCCGCGGAAGAACTGAAGGAAGCCGATGAGCCGCTCAACGGCAACTTCGAAGGCATCGGCGTGCAGTTCAACATCTTCAAGGACACCATCATGGTGGTCAACCCCATCCCCGGCGGACCGTCGGAGCGGCTGGGCATCATGGCGGGCGACCGCATCGTTACGGTCGACGGCGAAAACGTCGCCGGCATCGGCATCACGAACGACGACGTGATGAAGAAGCTCAAGGGTCCGAAGGGCACCCGGGTGGTCGTGGGCATCCTGCGCGATGGGGAAACGGACGTGCTCGAGTTTGAAATCATCCGCGACGTCATCCCCATTTTCTCGGTGGATGCGGCCTTCATGGTAGCGCCGAAGGTGGGATATGTCAAGGTGAACCGCTTCGCAAAAACCACGATGGGCGAGCTCCACGCCGCCCTCGACACGCTGCGGCTCCTGGGCATGAAGGATCTGATCCTCGACCTCCAAGGCAACGGCGGCGGCATGCTGCGCACCGCGACGGAAATGGCGGACGAGTTCCTCGCCGGCGACAAACTCCTCGTCTACACGGAAGGGCGCGCCTTCCCGCGCGAGGACACCTACGGCTCGGTGGCGGGCAGCTTTGAAAAAGGCCGCCTCGTCGTCCTCATCGACCAGGGATCTGCCTCGGCTTCAGAAATCGTGGCCGGCGCCATCCAAGACTGGGACCGCGGCCTGATCCTCGGGCGCCGCAGCTTCGGCAAAGGCCTCGTCCAACGTCCCATCAACCTGCCCGACGGTTCTGCGGTGCGCCTGACGGTGCAGAAGTACTTCACCCCTTCCGGCCGCTGCATCCAAAAGCCCTACGACGAAGGCGTCCAGGCCTACCGCGAAGAGCGGCTCCGCCGCTTCGAAACGGGCGAACTCCTCACCCTCGACAGCCTCCACCTGCCCGGCGACTCCCTCACCTACTACACCCTTGTCAAGAAGCGCAAGGTGTACGGCGCTGGCGGCATCATCCCGGACATTTTCGTGCCGCTGGACACGACGGGCAACTCGGAGTACTTCAGCCGGATTCTGCGCAAAGGCCTTGACAACCGCTGGGCCATCATCTATGTGGACAGCCTGCGCGCTTCGCTTGAAGCGCGGTACCCGACGGAAGATGCCTTTGTGGAATCCTTCAAGCTCTCTACCCAGGACATCATGAACTTCCAGGCCTTTGCTGCTGCCGATGAGGTGGAGTTCGTCGAAGCGGACTGGAACGTGAGCGGCGATGAAATCGAACTCCGGCTCAAGGCCATGATCGGGCGCAATTTGCACGCTCAAAGTACGTTCTACCGTGTCATCGCGGGCCTCAACGAAACGCTGACCCGGGCCATCGAAGTCCTGCAAGACGGGACGTACGAGAAGTCCGGACTTGCAAAATGAGGCCGCAAAAATCCCGTTACCTTTGCATTCCTTCAACTTTCACACCATGACCCTCCGTTTTCTTCCTTGGGCCGCCGTGTTGGCCGTGACCCTCGCTGCATGCAGCGACGCCGCTGAATCCACCACCGACGCAGCCGCTGCTGCGGACTCCGCTGCCACCGCCGCCGCCGCGCCTGCTGCAGGCGAAGCCATGGACCCGGCCCGCGACGCCGCTGAGGCCCCCAAGGGCCCGCTGACCACGATGACCTTCGCTTCGTACGAGCACGACTTCGGCACGATCAAAGAAGGCGAAACGGTCACCCACGTCTTCACCTTCACGAACACCGGCTCGGAGCCGCTGCTCATTCAGCAGTGCAAGGGCTCCTGCGGCTGCACAGTGCCCCAGTGCCCCACCCAGCCGATTCCTCCGGGCGGCAAGGGCTCCATCGAGGTGAAGTTCAATTCTGCGGGCAAGAAGAATGCCCAAACAAAGCAAGTCACCATCGACGCGAACACCGACCCGTTCCAAACGAAGCTGACGATCAAAGCAAACGTCCTTCCCGCCGACGGCGCCGCGAAGTAATCCCGACACGCCCATGCTGACCCCTCAGCACCCCCTCAGCGGCCGCGCCCTCCGCAAGGCCGCCCACCTGCGCGCGTCCCTGCACCGCACCCGCTTCCCCTTCGCTCGGTTTGCTCCGGCAAGCCGGTCGTTCCTGCTCGCAGCCCTCGGCGCCGTCTGCGCCCTCACCGCAACCTTCGCCCCCACCTCCGCTGCTGCCCAACCGGATGCCCTCAAAGGCCTCCACGCCGGCTTGCGCCTCGGACCTGCGACGGGCTTGACGGTCCGCAAATCCGTCGGCACCGACGGAGAATGGCTTGAAGCGATTGCGACGGTGCGCGCTGAAGCACTCACGCTCACAGGACTTTACGAGTTTCACCGCTACAACGACTTCAACTTCCAAGGCCTCTCCTGGTTCTACGGCGGCGGCGGCCACGCCACGCTCTTCCCGGTGGGCCACGAGGACGGCCCGATCGCCATCGGTCTCGACGGCATCGTCGGCCTCGAATACGCCATCCCGGACGTCCCGCTCTCCATCAGCCTCGACTGGAAACCAGCATTCAACATCCTCGGCCCCGTCGGGCTCGTCGGCGACGAAGGCGCCCTGAGCGTCCGCTACCACTTCTGAAGCGAGGCTGCGCCTCGCGGGACGGGCGCGGCAAAGCCGCGCGGGACGAAGCGAGGCTGCGCCTCGCGGGACGAGCGCGGCAGAGCCGCGCGGGACGAGGGACGAGGGTTGGGGG
>CAZMNI010000191.1:0-4106 GCA_964567615.1 uncultured Chryseobacterium sp. | reverse complement strand
CCACTTCATCGACATCCTGTACTGGCTGTTCGGCGATATCACGGACATCACATCGCGGTTCTATGACGTAGCACACGCACACAGCACCGATTTTGAAGACAGTGGCATCGTGGCGTTCGAGTTCGTGAAGGGGGGAAGTGGGACGTTTACCTTCTCCACCGCGGTCGACCGAACAAATTTCGCCAGCACGTTGACCATCCTCGGTGAGAAAGGCACCGTCAAGGTAGGAGGGCAGTACATGAACGAAGTGGCGTACTGCGACATCGAAGGGTACACCCTGCCGGAGTTGCCCGAAGCAAGCCCAGCAAACGACTACGGTCACTACAAGGGTTCTGCGGCGAACCACCACCTCGTCTACGACAATGTGGTAGCGGCCTTGCGAGGAAATGAACGGATTGCCACGAACGCCCTCGAAGGGTTGAAGGTCGTGGACATCATCGAACGCATGTACGCCGCAGGTGCACGTCCGCTCAAGCCCGGCGTGCAGGCGGCGCGGCGAAAGGCGGCCGTGGCGTCCGTCTGATCAGCGTTCGATGGACTTGCGGACCGCTTGCATTTCGCGGTCGTTCGGAAACAGGGATTCTGTCAACGTGAACCACTCGAGGGCGCCGGTGCGGTTGCCTTCAGCGGCCATCATCTCTCCCGTGGTGATGACGGCGTAGCGGAGCAAGTCGATTTGGACTTCTTCGAGCCCTTTTCCGCCGTTTTCGTTCAGCAGCCGCTTGGCCTCGGCCCACGCTTCTTCGGCATCGCGTTTTGCTTTCGATAGCCACATGACCGTGCCGTACATGACCGTGGCACCGACATCGTTCGGGTCTAAGGTCATGAGATTCTTGTAGTTCGTCTTTGCCTTCGGGTACTTCGCATCGCTGAAATTCATTTCAGCGTCGTTCATGAAGGCCCTGCGCAGCTCATTGAAGAACTTCGTGTACTCCGGGATGTGCTTGCTGGTTTTGTCTTTCTTGACAAACTTCAGGGCATACTTCATGGACTCCTTCAACGCGGTGGGATACAGTTCTTTGAGCTTCGCATCGTCGCTTTGGTAGATGCGGAAATAGGCCTCCGCCATGTAGGCGTACGGGAGGGGTTCGTTTGCCGTCTTTTCCGATTCTGTATAGCGAATGGCTTTGTAGAGTACCTTTTCGTACTTCCCATTGACCATCCACATGAGCATTTCGTCGTACTCCTTTTGGGAAATCAGGGGCTTGCCTTCTTCTTCCACCTGAGCGGCCACCGGCGAGACAGCAGTCAAAGCAGCGGCCAAAACGAAGAGTAGGGAACTGTATTTCATGCAGATTTGAGTCCAAATGACATGCCGAAGATACGCGTGAACGCGAAGGCGACAAATTTGCTCGCGGAGGGCCAGGCGTGGTTTGCCGCCCGCGGCCGGGTGCCGCAGGCGTTCCAAACCGAAGTCTGGAGCGCCATGCTGCACGGTCAAAGCGGACTGTTGACTGCGCCGACCGGTTCCGGCAAAACCCTTGCAGTCGGGCTCGGTGCGCTGCTGGATGGCCTGCGGCGGGATGCCCAAGGGACACGCGGCGTGCAGCTCATTTGGATCACCCCGGTGCGCGCCCTGGCCCACGAAATTGCCCTCAGCCTGACCGCTGCTGCGGACGGCCTCGGCCTCGGATGGCGTGTCGGCGTGCGCACCGGCGACACCGGCGCCGCTGAACGGCGGGCCCAGCGCGCCGCCCTCCCGGAACTCCTCGTCACCACTCCGGAATCCCTGCACCACTTGATTGCGGGGGCCGGGAGCAGGAAAACCCTCGCCGGGCTCAAGTGGCTCGTAGTCGACGAATGGCATGAGCTGCTCGGAACAAAGCGCGGCGTCGCCCTTGAATGCGCCCGTGAATTCTTGTTCGAAGCAAGTCCTGATTTGGGCGTATGGGGCTTGAGTGCCACCTTGGGCAACCCGCGCGAAGCAGTGGCAGTCCTCGTCGGGCCGTCTCGGGTCGATGGGGCCGTGCACGTGCACCCTCCGTTGCAGAAGCGCACCGAGGTCATTCCGGTGATGCCGGATGCCGTGGAACCGTTGGCGTGGGCCGGGCATTTGGGGCTGGCACTTGCGCCGGCCGTCGTAGACATCGTGCGCAGCCACCGGTCGACGCTGGTGTTTACAAATACCCGCGCCCAAGCGGAGCTCTGGTACCGACGCCTCCTTGAAGAAGAGCCGGGACTGGCCGGGGTTCTGGCCGTTCACCACGGTTCGTTGGACGGAACGGTTCGGCGGTGGGTGGAGGACGGCTTGCGGGACGGCGCCCTGCAGGCCGTCGTGTGCACGAGCTCGCTGGACCTCGGCGTCGACTTCGGTCCCGTCGAAGCCGTCGTCCAAATCGGCGGACCGAAGGGCGTCGCACGTTTCGCCCAACGCGCGGGACGCTCCGGCCACCGGCCCGGTGCCGTTTCCCGCATCCACTTCGTGCCCACCCACGGACTCGAACTTCTCGAATGCGTCGCCTTGCGCGAAGCCCTCGAAGCAGGCGTCACCGAGCCCCGGATACCGCTGGAGGGCTGCTGGGATGTGCTGGTGCAGTTCCTCTGTACGCTTGCACTCGGAGACGGACTCGTGCCGGATACCGCTCGTCAAGCGGTTGAGCGCACCTGGGCGTTCCGCACCCTCGACGAAGCAACCTGGCGGTGGTGCCTCGACTTCATCGCTACGGGCGGCCCGGCGCTGGCGGCCTACAGCGATTACCGGCGCGTCCTGCCGGGCGAGGTGTGGAAAATGGCGGGCGGCAAGCTGGCGCGCCGGCACAGGATGTCCATCGGAACCATCGTTTCAGATCCGCTCTTCCGCGTCCTCCGGGTGGGCCAACGCGGCGGCGCGCTCGGGCATGTCGAAGCTTCGTTTGCGACGTCGCTGGAGGTGGGGGATGCGTTTTGGTTCGCCGGCGAATGCCTCGCGTTCGTCCGGCGCAAGGAATCCACGCTGTACGTCACCCGGTCCACGGCCGATACGCGCCGGGTTCCATCGTACCAAGGGGGCCGGCTTCCGCTGAGCTCGGAACTTGCGCAGGGCCTGCGGCAGGCGCTGGAACGGGCAGGCGAGGCGCATCTTGCTCCGGCTGAGGATGCGGAAATCGCTCGCATTCTTCCGTTGATTTCCGTGCAACGCACCCGGTCGCAGGTGCCACGCCGGAACGAGACGCTGGTGGAGACCTACACCGACGAAGACGGAGTGCACGTCGCGGTGTTTCCATTTGCGGGCCGACTCGTCCACGAGGCGCTGGCCATGGTGTGCGCACACCGGTTGAGTTTGCGGATGCCGCGGACCTTTACGTGGGCATGCAACGACTACGGGTTCGAACTGCTCACGGATGTGGTCTGGCCCGTTGAAACCTTGCTGGGGCCGGACCTGCTGAGGAGCGAGGGGCTCAGCGCGGACATTTTGAACGGCGTGAATGCTGCGGAGTTGGCCCGCCGGCGATTCCGCGACATCAGCGTGATTGCCGGCCTCACCTTCGCCGGTTTCCCGGGTGCTCCGGTGAAGGACCGCCACATTTCGACGCATGCGGGCCTGCTGTTCGAGGTGCTCGCCGACCACGACCCGGGGAACCTGCTCTTGCACCAGGCGTACGATGAACTTCTGGCAGAGCGGTTTGAGTGGAGCCGGCTGCTTGGGGCCCTCGAAGCGCTGCGGGCCTCGACGTGGATCTACCGGGAGGTGCCTGGCCCGACCCCGTTGTCGTTCCCCCTGGCCATCGACCGGTTGCGGGAGCGGCTCAGTTCCGAGCGGATGGAAGACCGGATTCGCCGGATGGTCGCGGTGTGAATCTGTGGCGTTACCTTCGCGGTTCCATGCAAGGAATGCGCATTCTCCTCACCGTCCTGTTCGGGGCCGTGCTGTCCGCGGCCGCATTCGGCCAAGCTACCATCAAGGGGTTCCTGCGCGACAAGGGCTCGGGCGAGCCGGTGATGTTCGCAAATGTGACCCTGCAAGGCACCACGTACGGGGCTGTTTCGGACATCGAAGGCTACTTCAGTTTGAGCCAACTTCCCGCCGGAACCTACACGCTGGTGATCGCTTCGATGGGCCATGAAGAGGTTCGAGAAGAGGTCAATTTGGCTTCCGTTAAGTTGTTGACAAAGAACGATCTACTAAC
>CAZMNI010000190.1:0-4170 GCA_964567615.1 uncultured Chryseobacterium sp. | reverse complement strand
CGCGGGCGGTTTCGTATACGGTGGTGCCGAAACTCACGGAGCTCGGCGCAGCATGCTCGGAATTGGAGCGCTGGGTGGACGATGCGCAGTGGCCGCTCCCGAAATTCTCGGAACTTCTTTTCACCCGCTGAATTCAAGGCGCATCCGCGGATGCTATGGCGTAAAAAAGTTCGTGCGGACGTGCGATTTCGGTTGCATGCCTTACTTTCGGCGGTTGAACCCACAACGGGAAAGGATGCATCAACACCTGCAAGTGTTTCTCTCTCGGGCCGGCCTGACGGTGGCCCTGTTCTTGAGTGTCTGTGTGATGGCAAATGCCCAAACAGACCTCACCGCTGATGCGGATCGGATGTTTGACCGGAAGGGTTATGCAGAAGCTGCGGCTGAGTACACGAAAGTGTATCCACGCATCAAAAACAAAGACGAGGCAGGTCGCGTTGCATACCTCATCGGTGAGTGCTTTTACCGCATCATGAATTTGCCAGCGGCAGAAGAATGGTTGAAGAAAGCGGTTGGATTGAAATACGGTGAAGGACATCCTGAAGTTTTCTTGTGCTACGGAGATGTCATGATTGTTCAGCACGAATTTGAGGAGGCAAAGGAGTGGTTCACATCGTACAAGGAAAATGGCGGAGATGCGACAGTTGCAGAGCAACGACTGAAATCCGTTGAAGAAGCTGCTTTGGCCTTGGATGAGCCGCCTGCTCGGTACATCGTGGAAAATCTCTTGTTGTTGAATTCAGAGGCATATGACTTCGGTGCAGCATATGCCACCAAGAAGGGCGATGAGTTGGTCTTCTCTTCCTCCCGTCCGACGGCGACAGGCAGCAATGAAGACCCGATTACGGGTGAGGCATTTATGGATTTGTTCGCATCCACCCAAGACAAGAAAGGCCGCTGGAGCACGCCGGAACCGCTTGTGGGTGCTGTGAATACAGAAGCGAATGAGGGCACGGTAGCGTTTGATTCAAAGTTCAAAATGATGTATTTCACCCGGTGTGTAACCGAGGGAAATTCAAATTTCGCATGCGATATCTACCGCTCTCCGATGATGGGTGGACGGATGGGGCCAGCAGAGGTTATCAGTTTGATTGACCGCGCCAGTGACAATGGATCTCAATTGGGGCATCCGGCGTTCACACCGGACAATGCCTTCCTGATGTTTGCTTCTGACATGGAGGGCGGATTCGGGGGGAAGGATTTGTGGTACGTGAGCTACGACGCAAAAAAAGATGCGTTCGGTTCGCCTGTGAACATGGGATCCACGGTCAATACCGCTGCCGATGAGATGTTCCCCAGAATGCGATTTGATGGGACGCTGTTCTTCGCAACATCGGGTTGGGGAGGTATGGGGGGGTTGGACATTTGTGAGGCTGCTCCTGTAGCTGGTGCTCCTATGAAGTTTGAGCAGGCGGTTCCGATGAAGTACCCAATCAACAGCACTTCAGACGATTTTGGAATCGTGTTCAAGGAAGGCCTCAATGAGGGTTTGCTGACTTCAAGCCGACCGGGGGGACGCGGAAGGGACGATATCTATTCGTTCCGATTGCCAGAGCAAGAATTTTGCTACCGCGCAAATATTTATGATTACGACACCGGTAATCCAATTCAAGCTACCGTGTTAGTGCAAGGAACAGACGGGAAGTCATACACCCTAACGGGCGATGCAGAAGGTGGGGTCTCACTCTGTGAGAAAGGTCAAATTGTCAAGGATGTGACTTACGGAGTGGACGTGCGCATGCAAGGCTACATCGGAACGGGAGACCGGTTCTCGACAGTCGGTTTGACCGAGAGCACCACGTTTGCTCGGGAGTACTTTTTGAAGGAAATCGTCACCAACGTAGAGTACCAGATGCCCTTGGTGCTCTATCCCTTCAACCAGGCCACACTCCTGGTCAATGCTGAAGTGAATTCTGAAGACAGCCTCAATTACCTGGTGGATTTGTTGACCCGCAACGAGTCGCTGGTGATTCAACTTGAATCCCACACGGACAGCCGCGGTGACGCGAAGTACAACAAGGAACTGAGCCAGCGCCGTGCACAAACGTGCGTCGACTACCTCATCAGCCGCGGCATCGACACCCGTCGGGTTGTTGCACTGGGCAAGGGAGAAGAGCAATTGCTGGTCACAGACGCTGCCATTGCCGCAATGAAGTCGGATGCGGAGAAGGACCAGGGCCACCAAGCGAACCGGCGGACGGTGTTCCGGATTATCGCGACCGACTTCGTCCCGACGAAACAGTGAGCGGGCTGGACCGGTACGCCGCGCGCGGGGTTTCGGCCGGCAAGGAAGAGGTGCACGCTGCGATTGCCAGCGTGGACAAGGGCTTGTTTCCGAAGGCCTTCTGCAAAGTTGTTCCCGATACGTTGACAGGCAGTTCGGAGCACGCGCTTGTGATGCATGCCGACGGAGCGGGCACCAAATCCTCGCTTGCCTACGCCTACTGGAAGGAAACCGGTGACTTGTCTGTTTGGAAGGGCATTGCCCAAGATGCCATCGTCATGAACCTGGACGACTTGCTGTGTGTCGGCGTCACAGGTCCCATCTTGTTTTCTTCGACCATCGGTCGGAACAAGCGCCTGATTCCGGGAGAGGTGGTCAAGGCACTCATTGAAGGAACAGAAGAAGTGCTCGCTGAATTGCGTTCCTGGGGCGTTGCCGTGGAATCTACTGGAGGCGAAACGGCGGATTTGGGGGATTTGGTGCGCACGGTGGTGGTGGATTCTACGGTGGTGGCGCGCATGCGTCGGGATGAGGTCATCGACAATGCACGGATCCAGGCGGGCGATGTGGTCTTGGGACTCGAAAGCAGCGGTCAAGCTGCATGGGAAACCGCATTCAACGGGGGCATGGGCTCGAACGGCCTCACAGCGGCGCGCCATGAGGTGTTCAAGAAGGCCTACTTGTCGGCCTATCCCGAGACCTGCGACACGGGATTGCCGCCAGCGCTGTTGTATGCGGGTTCTGTGGGGTTGACCGATTCTATTGACGGGGTGCCCTTGGATGCAGGCAAGTTGGTGCTTTCCCCCACCCGCACTTACGCTCCGTTGCTCATGCCCGTGGTGCGCGACTTCCGGGACCGCATCCACGGCTTGGTGCATTGCAGCGGTGGGGGCCAAACCAAAGTGCTCCACTTCATCGACGGACTGCACGTGATCAAAGACACCTTGTTTCCCACTCCACCGCTGTTCACGCTCATCCAACGCGAAGGGGGAATGGACTGGCGTGAGATGTACCGGGTGTTCAACATGGGCCACCGCATGGAGGTTTACACGGACGAGGAAACTGCCGCCGCGATAGTGGAGCGGGCCGCCGCTGTGGGCATCGCTGCACAGGTAATCGGACGTGTGGAACAGTCCCCGGCGGGAGCACGCGTGACTGTAGCCGGTGCGCACGGAACATTTGAGTACGGTGCCGCGTGATTGCTCCGGAGGCACTGCTCGATCGGCTGCGTCCGGTGGAGGATCGGTTTCATGAGGTAGAGAAGTTGCTCTCGGACCCGGAGGTCATCGCGGATTCCGGGCGGTTCAAGCACATGATGCGCGAGCACGGCAGGCTCCTTCCGGCGGCGCGCGCTGCTTCGGCTCTGCGCACTGCACTGGGGGAAGAAGCCAGCGCGCGGGAATGGGCCGCGTCGGATGATGCCGAAGTACGCGCTTGGGTCAAATCGGAGTGGGACCGCATTGTCGCGGCCACTGCAGCTGCGGTAGAAGGGGCTCGGCTCGCCTTGCTGCCGAAGGACGAAGCGGACGACAGGGCTGCAGTGCTCGAGGTGCGGGCGGGCACCGGTGGCGACGAAGCAGCTTTGTTCGCGGGAGACCTTTTCCGGATGTACATGCGCTTCATCGAATCCCGCGGATGGCATTCCGAAGTTGTGTCCGCCAACGAAGGTGCGGCAGGAGGGTACAAGGAAGTCATTGCCCGTGTAGACGGTGACGGGGCATACGGTGCGCTGAAGTTCGAGAGCGGCGTGCACCGGGTGCAGCGGGTACCGGAGACCGAATCGCAGGGACGGATCCACACCAGTGCGGCCACGGTGGCAGTTCTTCCCGTTGCTGAAGACGTGGATGTGGTTTTGAATTTGGCGGACGTACGGCGAGACACCTACCGATCAAGCGGGGCGGGCGGTCAGCACGTCAACAAGACCGAGTCGGCTGTCCGGTTGACCC
>CAZMNI010000189.1:0-4174 GCA_964567615.1 uncultured Chryseobacterium sp. | reverse complement strand
CGTAGCGGTCCCGGTCCGTCAAATAAACCGCCCGTTCTGGCGCGTCTTGCGGCCGAAGGCACGCTTCGAGGTCGAGCGCACCGTTCCGGACGCGAATGCGCAGGTGCGCACACAGCGCGCCGCGGATGTCTGCGATTTGGGCCAGCTGCACCTCATTGACCCATTCCGCAGCCACAGAAGTTCCCGTCAATCGGAGTTTCGCTGAAGCTACGGTCGCAGCAAGTCCTTGCTTTCCCTCCTCTTTCAGGCCCTCGGCGAATTCCTTCCACGCTCGCTCGACGCTCGCCAAATCAAACGCTTCCCGCTCCACCACCTCGACCTCTACCCCCTCAGCACTTCCTCCCTCCTGCACCGATCGCGCACCGGCAAGGGACTTGGGCGCTGCAAGTCGGACGCCGGAATTGCGCAGGGAGCCGATGGGGGGAGGTTGAGATTGAGATTGAGGTTGAGGTTGAGGTTGCGGTTGGGGGGCGAGGGATGTGGGCGGCTGCGCCGCGGGGGATGAGGGTTGGGGTTGGGGTGGGGGTTGAGATGGGGTTTGGGGTGGGGGTTGGGGAACGGGGGAGGAGGGGGGCTGCGCCGCGGGGGGTGAGGGCGGGGTTGGGGTTGAGGTTGAGATTGAGATTGAGGACGAAGGGGCAGGCGTGGCAGCCGCGGGGGGCGCGGAAGTGAGGTGGGCGGCGGGGGCCGGGTGGGCCCAGGTCCCACCGAGGATGGGGATCAGCTCACCTTTTTTTTTTGTCCGCCCCGAGGGAGCAGATCTGCATCAGCATCAGCTCGACGAGGAGCCGCTGGTGTTGGCTGGTGCGGTAAGCCACATCCGCTGCATTCACCTGCTCAAGGGCCCCGATGAGGAAGTGGAGGTCGCAGCGCGCAGCCTGCTCGCGCAGCCGGTCTTGGATGCCCTCTGGGCCGTCCATCAACTTCAGCGTGGCTTCGTCCTTGCTGACCAGCACGTTCCGCAGGTGGGCACCGAGGCCGGAAACGAAATGATGCGGGTCGAAGCCGCGCGCAATGATGCGGTCGAGCAGCACCAGTGCCGGGGCCACAGCTCCTGCGAGGGCGTGGTCCACCAATTCGAAGTACGTATCGTGGTTGAGGACGTTGAGGTGCTCGGCCACGGTGTCGTAGGTGAGCGACTTGCCGGCAAAGGCGACGAGTTGGTCGAAAATGCTCAGGGCGTCGCGCATGGCGCCGTCGGCCTTGACTGCGACGATGTGCAACGCAGCCTCCTCCGCCGTAACCCCCTCTTTTTCAGCAATGTACTGAAGGTGTTGAACGGTGTCCTTGAGCGTAATCCGGTGGAAGTCAAAAATTTGGCAACGCGAAAGGATGGTCGGGAGGATCTTGTGTTTTTCCGTCGTGGCCAAAATGAACACGGCGTGCGCCGGCGGTTCCTCGAGCGTCTTCAAAAACGCGTTGAACGCCGCCTGGCTCAACATATGCACCTCGTCGATGATGTACACCTTGTAACTCCCGCGCTGCGGCGGAATCCGCACCTGGTCCACGATGGAGCGAATGTCCTCGACCTTGTTGTTCGAAGCCGCATCGAGTTCGAACACATTGAAGGCATAATCTTCGCCCGGGTCGTGTGCGAAGCCGTTGATGGACCGCGCAAAAATCCGGGCGGTGGTCGTCTTGCCCACGCCCCGCGGCCCGCAAAAGAGGTAGGCCTGGGCAATCGTTCCCGACGCAATGGCCTGCTGCAAGGTCCGCGTAATGCCCGCCTGGCCCACCACCGCGTCCCAATCCTGGGGGCGGTACTTGCGGGCAGATACGGTATACGCAGGGGCAGCGGTCTCCATGGTTCTGCGAATATCGGCAGGGCAAGGGTCCCGCCGCGCACCGCGTTATTCACAAACCGCGAACAAAGTCCTTGGATATCCGCCGCACCCCGCGTACTTTTGCGGCCGATTTTTCCCAAACCAGTTCCCATGAACCGTTACGAAACTGTTTTCATTATGACTCCCGTGCTGTCTGCAGAGCAGGTAGCGGAAACAGTTGAGAAGTTCCGGAGCATCCTCAAAAAGAGCGGCGCGAACATCGTGCACGAGGATGCCTGGGGGTTGCGGAAGTTGGCCTACCCCATCCAGAAGAAGTCCACGGGCTTCTACCAACTCCTGGAGTTCGAGGTCGACCCCACCGCCATCCTACCCTTCGAGACTGAGTTCCGGCGGGATGAGCGCATCCTGCGCTTCCTGACCACCCGGATGGACAAGCACCACGTTGCCTACGCGGAAGCCCGCCGCGGCAAGTCGCGTGCCCACTCCTCCGCGTCCGTCGAACCCACGTTGAATGCTTAATCCGAAGGCCATGTCTGAGAAAAACGTCCGGTTTCTGAACCCGATCAGCATCGATACCCAGAAGGAGAAGTACTGCCGCTTCAAGGCGAAGGGATTCACGTACATCGACTACAAGGATGCCGACTTCCTCCTGATGCTCTGCAACGAGCAGGGCAAAATCCTCCCCCGCCGCATCACCGGCACCTCGCTGAAGTTCCAGCGGAAGGTGTCGCAGGCGATCAAAAAAGCACGTCACCTGGCTTTGATGCCATACGTGGCTGACAACCTCCACTGACCAGAGCCGATTTGAGCGCCATGGACATCATCCTCAAACAAGACGTCGACAACCTGGGCAGCAAGCACGACATCGTGAGCGTGCGCCCCGGATATGCCCGGAATTTCCTGATTCCACAGGGCATGGCAGTCGCGGCCACCGCCTCCGCTCGCAAAGTCGTAGCAGAGGTCATCAAGCAGCAGTCCCACAAAGCCGCAAAAGCCCTCGACCAGGCACGTGCCCTCGGCACACGCCTCGAAGGTTTGACGCTCTCGATCGGAGCAAAGGCGGGGGAAAGCGGCAAGATTTTCGGCTCGGTCAACACGATCCAAATCGCCGAAGCCCTGCAACGCGCGGGCCTCGACATCGACCGCAAGCAAATCGTCCTGGTGGACGAGCACATCAAAGAACTCGGCAATTACGAGGCGAAGGTGAAGCTTCACCGCGAAGTGACCTCCGTCGTCAAGTTCAGTGTGGTTGCGGAGTAATCTCCTTGAACCCATTTCGAAAGGGCCGCCTCCTCGGAGAGCGGCCCTTTTGTTTGGGCTTGAAACCCACACGATATCTGCTACCTTCCTGCCATGCGGTTTGAGCTGAAAAGCGACTTCTCTCCCACCGGCGACCAGCCCGAGGCGATCCGCCAACTCGTGGAAGGCGTGAACAATGGCCTGCCGGCTCAGGTGCTGCTCGGCGTCACCGGATCTGGGAAAACCTTCACCGTGGCGAACGTCATCGCCTCCACCCAGCGCCCCACGCTGGTGCTCAGCCACAACAAGACCCTCGCAGCCCAACTGTACAGCGAGTTCAAGGACTTCTTTCCCGACAACCTTGTCGAGTACTTCGTCAGCTACTACGACTACTACCAGCCGGAGGCATACATCGCTGCGACGAATACGTACATCGAGAAAGACCTCGCCATCAACGAGGAAATCGAAAAGCTCCGGCTCAGCGCAACATCCGCGCTGCTGAGCGGCCGGCGGGATGTTATCGTCGTGGCGAGCATCAGCTGCATTTACGGCATCGGCAACCCGGTGGAGTTTCACAAAAGTGTGATTCCCATCGAAGTCGGTGCGAAGTGGGGGCGCAATGCGTTTTTGCACAGGCTCGTAAGCGCCCTGTACAGCCGGACGCGGGCCGACTTCAAGCGGGGGACGTTCCGGGTGCAAGGGGATACCGTCGATGTATTTCTGGCGCATGCCGACCATGCGGTCCGGGTGCGGTTTTGGGGCGACGAGATCGAAGCAATCGAAACCATCGACCCCGTCAGTGGCTCCCGCCTGGCTGCATTCGACTCCCTGGTGATTTACCCTGCGAACCTCTTTGTCAGCAGCAAAGACACCACGGATCGCGCAGTTTGGGAAATCCAGCAGGACCTCGAATTGCGCAAGGGTCAATTCAATGCGCAAGCGCGGTTCATCGAGGCGAAACGGCTGGAGGAGCGTACGTTGTACGACCTCGAGATGATCAAGGAAATCGGTTTCTGCAACGGAATCGAGAACTACAGCCGCTACTTCGACCGGCGCGAACCGGGCCAGCGTCCCTTCTGCCTGCTCGATTACTTCCCGCGCGACTTTCTCCTCGTGGTGGATGAAAGCCACGTAACGGTTTCCCAAATCGG
>CAZMNI010000188.1:0-4185 GCA_964567615.1 uncultured Chryseobacterium sp. | reverse complement strand
TGGAATCAACCGTTGAGCATCACCGGCATGACGAGCATGAGGATGTCCTCCCCCGCTTCATCGGGTTCCGAAGGCCGGATGATGCCGGCGCGGTTCGGGGCACTCATTTCCAGCGAAATCTCCGTGGAACTGAGGTTGTTCAGCATGTCGATCAGGAACCGGCTGTTGAATCCGATTTCCAAATCATCTCCGACATAGCTGCAGCTCAAGCGCTCGATGGCCTCGTTTGCGAAATCCAGGTCTTCTGCGCTCACAAAGAGCTCATTTCCTGCGATTTTCAAACGCACCTGGTGCGTGGTTTTGTTTGCGAAAATGGAAACCCGGCGGATGGAGGCGAGGAAGTCCGTCCGGTTGATGACCATCTTGTAGGGGTTCTCCTTCGGAATGACTGCTTCGTAGTTCGGGTACTTGCCCTCGATGAGGCGGCAGTGGATGGTCACACCGTCGAACGAAAACCGCGCGTTCGACTCCGTGTAGCCCAGAGAAATCGTCTCTGCCTGCGCGGCGGCCGTCTTCAGCAGCAACAGCGGCTTCTTCGGAACGATGAACGAGGCCGACTCTGCAGCGCCGAGGTCCGTCCGCGCGTAACGCACAAGCCGGTGAGCGTCCGTCGCCACGAACCGGATGACATCCGGGTAAAACTCGAAGAACAGACCGGACATCACCGGACGCAAATCGTCGTTGCCCGTGGCAAACAGCGTCCGGGAAATGGCCCCAATCATCGCAGCCCCCGGGATGTCGAATGCGTGCTGGCCTTCGAGCTCTGGCGTCTTCGGGAACTCATCCCCGTTCGCTCCGGTCAGCCGGTACTTGCCCGCATCGCTCACGAGCTCTACCGCAAACGTCTTCGGATCTGCCTTGATGGTCAATGGAATGTCCGGGAATGCCTTCAGGATGTCGATCAGCATCTTCGCCGGAATGGCGATGGCCCCCGTGTCTTCCGTGCGCACTTCGATGCGCGTCGTCATCGTCGTTTCGAGGTCGCTCGCGCTGATGACCGCCTCGCCCGGGCCCAGTTCGAAGAGGAAGTTGTCGAGGATGGGAAGCGCGCTGCTGCTGCTCAAAACCCCGCTGAGTGCCGTCAACTTGCGCAGCAAGAGGCTGCTCGATACGATGAAATGCATGGCTCGAAGGTAGCGCGCCGCACGCGGAAGGACCACCATGTTTTGCCCGTCTTTTTTCCACATCTCGGCGAGTTTTTTCCTAACTTGCTCCGCATGAAACAGCTTCGGATTTGGACCATTGCCGCGCTGGCGGCTGCTCCGCTGGCCACCGCGGCCCAAACCTTGCCGTCGAACGCCTCAAGCTCGATGCTCACCGTTGAGCCCGCACCCAGCGAAGTCGAGGTGAACATCGACTTGGACGTAACGTCTGCCACTTCCAGAGAAGATTTGGCTGCGATGCAACGGGATGCCTACCCTCAAGGCGTTAAATTCCAGTATTCTGAGATTGCTTTCGCGAATGGTCGCCTCACCGACATCCGCATCATGGTTTCTACGACTGCCGGTAAAGAAATCGAGCAGGAGTTCCGTGGAATCAAATCAAACGACGTCATACGTCTTGTAGTCCGCGGCAGCGGAGATGCGCAACAAATCTGTCTCGGCACCGACTGCGACCGCAAGTTCCCGCGGAGGGACTGAGGACGACGCTGCGCGTCGCGATGGGGGTTGGGGTTGAGGGCGGGCGCGGCTGCGCCGCGCGGGTGTAGGACAAGCGCAGGATGTAACACCCTTTGCGGAGCTATAGTTGATTCGCTCAAAGCGAACGACGAAAACTCGTTGCTTGTTCACACGCAGCGGCGACGCGCGCGGCGGAGATGCGGTGGCCGCAGTCGAAATGGCCGAGCGGGCAGGTGCGGTGGCCGTGTGCGCCGCACGGTCGGCAGCTGAGCGGTTCCTCCACTGCAACGGAATGCGGAGCGAGCGGACCGAAGCCGAACGCAGGAACCGTGGAGCAAAAGACCGCTACCGTGGGGCAGCCCACGCTGCTGGCGATGTGGACGGGGCCGCTGTCGTTTGCGACGAGGGCGGCTGCGCCGGAGAGGAGTGCGGCGGTGCCGAGGAGGTCGGTCGAGGCAATCACCGCACCGCCGATGCCGTGGGCGATGCGCGCGAGGAGCGGCCGGTCAGACGGACCGCCGATGAGCACCACCGGTCGTGCGAAGTCGCTCGTTTTGAGGATTCTGCCCAGTTCCACCCACCGCTCTTCCGGCCACTGCTTCGTGGCCCAAACGCTGGCCGGAGCCAGCACCACCGGCGCCGGTCCGGCGAGGTAGGGGGCGGCCGCCGCGACGTGTTGGGGGGCCGGGTAGAGCCGCGGAAGGGCCGGCGGGAGGGTCGGTGCGGGGGTGCCGGCGCGGGCGGCGAGGGCCGCGGCGGCGGCGGTCACGAGGTCGTGCAGACGCTCCGTTTCGTGGCGGCCGTCGCCGAGCACGTGGTCGACCGCGCGGTGAAACGTCCATGCCAGGGGGTGCGTGGCGTACCCGATCCGCAGCCGCGCGCCGGACAGGAGCGCGAGGATTCCGGACGAGGTGTGGCGCTGGATGGCGATGACGCAGTCGTACCGGCCGCGCAGATGCAGGCCGAGCGCAAGGAGGCGCAGGTAGCGGCCGGGTTGGGATTTGGCCCAAACGTGCACCGCGCCCTCCCCCAGCCAGGGGTGCCCCTCGAACAGCCCTTCGTTCCCCTTCCGCACCACCACACCGATTTCATCTTCAGGGAATTGCGCGTGCCAAACCTCCCACGCAGCCGTCGCCAGCACGGCATCGCCGAGGAAGGCGGTTTGGACGAACAACACGCGGCGCGCCATCGCAGCGAAGATAGGCCTACCTTCACCGCATGGCGCGGTTCATCGGCATCGATTGGGGCGCAGTCCGCACCGGACTCGCCGTCACCGACCGGGCCTGCATCATCGCCTCGCCTTGGAAAACGGTCCCCACGACCGCCCTCATCGACACCCTTGCCGCCCTCATCGCCGAAGAGCCCTGCGCCGGCCTCGTCGTAGGCCTGCCCGGTCACCTCACCTCGGACGCCACTGCCTTCGCCCACAGCCGCGCCCCCATCGAGGCCTTCGCCGCCGAATGCACGCGCCGCTTCCCTGCCCTCCCCCTGCACCTCGTGGACGAGGGATTCAGCAGCCGCGAAGCCCGCCTCTCCCTGGTCCTCGGCGGCATGCCCCGCCGCAAGCGCGAAGAGAAAGGCGCCACCGACCGCGTCGCCGCCGCCCTGATCCTCCAGCGCTTCCTCGATTCCGCACACTGACGGATGCAACTCTCCAATCGAGCACTCAGCGTGCAGTACCTGCGATAATTTTATCGAGAAAGGCCCTTTCTTCTTCAAAGGTCATGTGCATAATCTCCTGACTCAGTTTGTCACGGATTTCACGCATGACTGCGATTGCATCAAACCCTTGGGGGACTTGCGGAGGTTGTTTCTCGTTACTCATTCGTGTACTGTTGGATTTCTCGAGGCGTACGAATCTCAATCATGGGATATCCGTTCTGATAGTTAATTCCGTTGTATCCACGAATCCGATTGAGATTTACTATGTGCTTGAAGTTCCAGCTGACGAGCACATCTGCACGGCTCAAGGTAGCGATGGCAATGTGTTGGCAATCCGCCTTACTCGTCATACCGACAACACCAGCCTCGATGTACTTATCAGCCAAAACTGCCGCATCCCGGGTGAGTTTAACTTGAAGTTTGACTTCGGACGGAAGCTCATCTAGAAGGTTTTTGACAAATGCTGGGGCTCTCGACAGTTCCGCCACCAACAGGTCAGACACAATCAGTATCCCTTCCCCTGCTCGAATCGCATCAAAAAAAGGAATCGTATCCTTCGCAAACTCCTCATCGAAATAGCCTCCCACCACAGAAGTGTCGATGTAAATCAACCTGTTCATTCCTCTAAAGTAGTGCGCAGGCAGATAGGCTGTATGCCTTGCCCAAATTCACAAGATGAACACAACAAGAGTCTAATTATCAGTCGTGTAGTCATGGACCCTCCCACGGCGGTGCACCGTGTAAGGCTCAACATCCTCGTCCCGCGACGCAACGCGTCGCTCGCCCTCGTCCCTCAACCCTCGTCCCTCAACCCCCAACCCCAACCCCAACCCCACCCCCACCCCCCACCCCCCCACCCCCCCCCCCCACCCCCCCCCCCCACCCCCACCCCCCCCCCCCCCCC
>CAZMNI010000187.1:0-4260 GCA_964567615.1 uncultured Chryseobacterium sp. | reverse complement strand
AGTCCCCGCCCAGTGAGGGCGCGCTGGGCGGGGATTTGGTCCGCAGTAAAAATGCCGCACATCCCGGGACGCAGCTTTTCACGGATTTCGTCCGGCGAAAGGCCCCGGAAATCGACCGTCGCGTGGTTGCACGAGCGGCAGTGGAAGCCGTCGGCCGTGGGCGACATCCGGCTGAGCAGCATCGGACACGGGCGGTCGATGCGGAGGGAGGAGTGCGTTTCCATGCCGATGCAACGATCCGTTCGGCCCGTTTCGTATGCTCAGCGCTGGACGTCGAATTTGACCGTGCGGCCGGCGCTGTGGAGGAGGTAGAGGCCTGTGGGCCAAACCGATGCGTCGAGCGTCAGCAGGCCGCCCGCGTGCAGGCCGGTGGCGACACGACGGCCCGCGCGGTCCACGACGGACCACGCAGCGCCGGCGGGCAGCCCGTCGATTGTCAGGGCCGCAGCCGTGGGGTTCGGGAAGGCGCGCAGGGCAGCGGCGGTTCCGGGGTCCGGACCGGCCACGCCGGCCGCGCCGCAGGCCAGCGTGAAGGTGGGGCTCGTCATCGCCACGGCCATCCCGGCCTGCATGTCGTGGACGGTGAAGGCCACTTCCGCATCGCAGGGGTAGGGGCCGTGCAGGGCGGTGCCGGCGTCGGCCGCCATCCACGCGGCCGTGCCGTCCGAAGGCACCACGGCGTAGGTCGAGGACAGGCCTGTCCAGTTCGCCGCGACGTAGAATTGGTCGCCGTCCGGGACGAGGACCATGCCGATGTTCGGCGTTTCGAGGCCGTACATGCAGGTGCCGTCGTCGTACTCCGCGTCCGGGAAGAAGTTCACCGCCGAAGGATCGAGGCAGCCGCCGCAGTACCAAACACACACCCCCGGATCGCACGTCGCCGCCTCATCGTAGTTGCAGGCCGTCGGGTCCGTGCAGCCCGGCACCTCGCCGTCGCTGCCGATGAGGACGTGGTCCGCGAAGTAGCTCTCCACCGTGCCGGAGGCGACGACGTTGCCGTCTGGATCGGTGACCGTGTACGAAACCGGCTCGAGGGCGTAGGAGAACGTTTGGAACAAAAAGCACGGTTCGGGCGCGCAGAACCCTGTGTGATACGGGTAATTCCCGAAGGTGTTGCCGCCGAAGAACAGCAATTCGCCCGTGGCTTCGACCGTGTACCACGCCGCGTCCGTGCAGCACGAACCGTCGTCGAGCGTGGCGCCGGGGTTGAAGTTCGGTGCGGCCGGGTCCGTGCAGCCGTAGCAGCTGTAGTCGCACAGCATGTAGTCTGCGCAGGTGGCGGCGCTGTTGAAGTTGCAGGCGCCGGGGTCCGTGCAGCCCACCGTTTGGTCCGCATCGAAGAACTCGGAGAGGTACGGATTCACGTTGCCTTCCGACGCATAGAAGATGCTGCCGTCCGGGGCCGTGATGGTCAGGTCAAACGGCGTGCTGGTCAGGCTCCACGCATGGAGTTGGAAGCAGCTGCCCGTGTAGCAGAAGCCGTTCGTGCCGTAGCCGCCTTGGTATTCGAGGCCGTCGCCGCTGGTCCACCACCACTCGATGGGGCCGGTGGCTTCGACCGTGTACCACGGGCCGTAGCAGCAGGTGCCGAGGTCGATGGTGGCTTCCGGGTTGAAGTTCGAGGCGGCGGGGTCGGTGCAGCCGTAGCAGCCGTAGTCGCACAGGGCCCAGTCGGGGCACGTGGCGTCGGGGTTGAAGTTGCAGGCGCCGCTGTCGAGGCAGCCGACGACCGCTTCGCCGTAGGTGAACGTGGCCGTGCCTCCGCCGAATGCATCGGTGGTGAGGGTGGCGAGGAGGGCGCCGTCGGGCCCCGTGAGGGTGAAGGTCACAGGCGTCGAAAGGGGCGGCATGGTGAAGTCGGATGCGGAGCAAGAGAAGACCAGGCAGCCCGGCGCCAAACACGCCACGCCCGGTCCCGGCATCACCCCGTACGACCCACCGCCCGCCTCGCCCCACAAGGACCAATACCCCGGTCCGTCCGCCGTCACCGTTCCCACATCGCCGAAGCAGCACGTCCCGTCGTCGAACGTCGCCTCCGGATCGTAGTTCGATGCCGTGGGCGACATGCAGCCCGCGCACGACGTGTACTCGCACGAGCCGTCGTCGCACGTGGCCGCCGCATCGTAGTTGCATGCCAGCTGCGAGGTGCAGCCCAGCACGGCGTTCAGTTCCACCGGATTGTAGGCGCCCGGGTCGAACTCGTCCGTGCTGCCGGCCACCCACACGCTGCCGTCTTCGAGCACCACTTGGAACGCCGCGAACGTCCCTTCGAGGGGTTGGGCGACAAACTGGTAGCAGCCTTCGGCCAAACAAAACGGCGCCCCGGTGGACCCGTACGCCACCGACCCGTTCGACCCGTACAGGTACAACACCACCGGCACGTCCGACTCCACCGTCGCCCAGTGCGACGTGCAGCACGTGCCGTTGTCGAGCAGCGCCTCCGGCTCGTAGTTGAACGCTTCCGGATCCGTGCAGCCGTAGCAGTCGTAGGTACAGACCGTGTACGCGGTGCAGGTGACCGCGGGATCGAAGTTGCACGCGTTCGGGTCGCCGCAGCCGATGGTCCCGCCGACCGTGAAGGACGTTTGGTAATAGGTGGCGTCGGCATAGCCCATCAGCTCGACCGCTTCCCCGTCCGGCCCGATGAGCCCCGCGCCCACGAGCTCGCCCTCAGGCGCCTGCAGCGCAAACAGGTAGCAACCGGGCTCGAGGCAGAATCCGTCCTCGCCGGGCAACACGCCCACGAGGTTGACGTCGCCGAAGTCCGCGTCGTACACGTTCCAAACCGCCCCCGCCGTCCCCGTGACGGTGAAGCATTCGGTTTGGGCCGCCAGCGGCGCCGCCAGGCACGCGGCGGCAAACAAAAATGCTCCTGCGAGAAGTGTGCGCATCCGATGTTCCATGCATCCACAACACCTACGGACCGCCCGGGGTTGCAACGGCGTTTGTCTTGGTTGTGTCAAGAGTTGCGAGGAGGGTGGGGAGGAGGGCTTGGGTCGCGCATTTGGGTGTTGTTCTGTATAATATTAGTCAAAACGATATAAAACACTTATGAATAGAGGTGTTTAGCGGGATTAATCCACTTGAGTTTGTGCGAAATTTGGCGCAACTGACCAAAACCGACCATGCGCCACATCCTCGTTGCATTTTGTTTGGGCCTTTGTATGTCTTGGGCCCACGCGCAATCTAACTACCAATTGGTGGTTGAATCCGTTAGCACGACCCTTGTTCCCGGTCAAACTACGTACCGTTTGTACGTTAAAATGCAGAACTCAACCGACTTTCTTTCGTCGGTTTTCGGTAACAATGCCGATCCTCTGTATGTGAACACGTCCACAGGTTCCTTTTACAACAATGCCTGTGCGACGGAAGCGACCGCTGCCGGGGTCAACCCTTTCTTTCTCGGGTTTCCCTTCTGCACGGGTTTAAATGCAGACAGTTGGGCGACCATCGGGATTGAGTCTGCCGCTACAGGAGCGCAGGTTGCGCCTTCCACCGTTGAAAGCCCTTCCCAGCCCTGGAAGAACAAGTTTACTTCAGGGGCTGTGGGAGCGGGAACAAACATCCTCATCAACGATGTCACAGGGGGTGCTTGGTATGTATTGAGCCCGGCGGTGAACGGATACCCGACGGCAACCTCGGGAAACAAGGTGTTGATCATGCAAATCACCACAGCAGGAACCATCAGCGGGCGCATCAACGCCCAGGTCTTCCCGCTGGGCGTGGGTGCGAATCAGCAGCAATACAGGTTTGAGTTCAACGGGGTGGGCACCTTCAACCCGATGGTGGCTGCAGTGCCCGGTTGTACAATTTCAACGGCCTGCAACTTCAATCCGGCTGCAAACCAAAACAATGGTTCTTGCGTTTTTGCAACCGGTTGTGACACGTGCTCTGGCGGTGCGGTCGTGGACGGCGATGCGGACAACGACGGGGTGTGCAACGCGAACGAAATCGTGGGTTGCCAAACGGTGGGCGCCTGCAACTACAATGCCGCCGCTACGGACGCAGGATCTTGCGTCTTCGCTACGGGCTGTGACTTCTGTTCCGGAGGCGCGGTCGTGGACGGCGATGCGGACAACGACGGGGTGTGCAACGCGAACGAAATCGTGGGTTGCCAAACGGTGGGCGCCTGCAACTACAATGCCGCCGCTACGGACGCAGGATCTTGCGTCTTCGCTACGGGCTGTGACTTCTGTTCCGGAGGCGCGGTCGTGGACGGCGATGCGGACAACGACGGGGTGTGCAACGCGAACGAAATCG
>CAZMNI010000186.1:0-4271 GCA_964567615.1 uncultured Chryseobacterium sp. | reverse complement strand
TGAGCGCACGCCGCCGCCAGGGCCGCAAGAAACTCACGGTGAGTTCAGAACGCCGTCACAAGGGCATCGAACATTGATCCATCGCCGCGGGAGCGGCGCGAAGCGATACGCATTCGAAAAGGGGCCCAGCGGCCCCTTTTTTCATGCAGTATGGGCGGCGAAAGGCCCCGCCACTGCGCAGTAGCCAGGTCCTGCCAGTGCCCACCACACGACGGGTGTGCCTTTGAACACCCCATGCAGCATCGTCCCTTCCGCTGAAAATTCTTGGTACAACGCGGCGCTGTCGACTCGGAGATCATCTGCAAACGAAAGGCCCGGTCCGCGCCCTTTCCACGTCGCCTCTTTTGTACACCACACGACGCACAACCGCAGGGGATCCGCGCCGCAGGCCATCCGCTCATCCGGGTGGAACACGCGCGGTGCTACGCGGGCGATTTGGGCCGAAGGCACCTCGATGTCGACGCCAGCCCCCGGTGCACCGACATATACGGCTGCTGCCGTGCGGCCGTCCGCCAGCTGCGTGTGCGACACCGACAGGCTCGGCGCATCGGGCACGAGGAAGTGCGGCGACCCGTCGGCGCGGTGGCCCACAGGGTACGCAGCGGCGGTGAAACCGAGCACCTCGAGCGCGCGATCGACTGCCGCACGTTCTGCCCGTCGACCTTCCGCAGCAGGAAAGCGGTGAACAATTGCGTATTCCGATTGTACCGAATGTACAAGGACGCAAACCCGTCCCCCGGGCACTTCCGCGCAGAACTCAGGCCGCATCGGCGCGAAAGTACCCTGACTCCCAGCAGAAATGCGTATTTTTGCAATCCAATTCCACTCCCATGAACATGCCCTCTTCGACTGCCACGCTGCCATACAAGGTGAAAGACATTGCCCTTGCTGAATGGGGCCGGAAGGAAATCCGTTTGGCAGAAGCCGAAATGCCCGGACTCATGTCCCTCCGCGAGCAGTACGGCGCATCGAAGCCGCTCGCTGGCGCGCGCGTGGCCGGTTGCTTGCACATGACCATCCAAACCGCCGTGCTGATCGAAACCCTGCAGGCGCTGGGGGCGGAAGTGCAGTGGTCGTCGTGCAACATCTTCTCCACACAAGACCATGCTGCTGCGGCCATCGCGGCGGCGGGCATCCCCGTCTATGCATGGAAGGGAATGACCGAAGAGGAATACGAGTGGTGCATCGAGCAGACGCTCTACTTCGGTCCGGACCGCAAGCCGCTGAACATGATCCTCGACGACGGCGGTGACCTCACGAATGTGGTGCTCGACCGCTTTCCGGAGCTGGCGAAAGAAGTCCGCGGAATCAGCGAAGAAACCACGACAGGGGTGCTGCGCCTGTACGACCGCGTGAAGGCGGGTACGCTTCCGATGCCCGCCATCAACGTGAACGATTCGGTCACAAAATCGAAGTTCGACAACAAGTACGGCTGCCGGGAATCTGCAGTGGATGCGATTCGCCGCGCGACCGACCTCATGATGGCCGGAAAGGTGGCAGCGGTCGCCGGATACGGTGACGTGGGCAAGGGCACGGCGGATTCACTGCGCAATGCAGGCTGCCGTGTGATTGTCAGCGAAATCGACCCCATCTGCGCGCTGCAAGCGGCGATGGACGGCTACGAAGTGAAGAAAATGCTCGACGCGGTGGCAGAGGCAGACATCGTGGTGACGGCGACGGGCAACCGCGACATCATCACCGAGGCGCATTTTGTGCGCATGAAGGACAAAGCGGTGGTGTGCAACATCGGACACTTCGACAACGAAATCGATGTGGCCTGGTTGAACCGCACCTGGGGCCATACAAAGGACACCATCAAGCCGCAGGTGGACCTCTACACCGTGAACGGAAAGGATGTGATCCTGCTCGCCGAAGGCCGCCTTGTGAACCTCGGTTGTGCCACGGGGCATCCGAGTTTCGTGATGTCGAACAGCTTTACGAATCAGACGCTCGCCCAAATCGAGCTTTGGAACAACCACACGGCCTACGGGAACGAGGTGTACACTTTGCCGAAGCACCTCGATGAACAGGTGGCCCGGTTGCATTTGGCAAAAATCGGCGTCGAGCTCGATACCCTGACGGAGTCCCAGGCCGCGTACATCGGCGTACAGGTGCAAGGCCCGTTCAAGTCAGACGCCTACCGCTACTGATACCGGCACGGCCGGTGTGCGGCTCAATTGTAAACCCTGAGGATGGGCGGGTTCCAACTCGTATAGTAGCGGTGCAGCGAGAGGGTGGCGGGTCCTTGGGCCACGGTGCCGTCGAAAATGTACCACTGGGAGGTGCTGCACGTGTCGGGGTCTACAAGAAAGATGCCGTCGTCGCTTACCTGGACTTGGCAGCCTGCCGCAATGTCGGAGGTAGAATGGCGGTCGAATGCGACGAAGGTATCTGACGTGTAGCGGTAGACCACGATGCCGCGCGAGCCTCCGGCCACCAGCACATATCCGGTGGGCACGCTGAGGTTCATGTACGCCGGTAGATTCACGTTGAGGGTAAAATCGACAGGCACGTAGGGAATGTCCTGCACATCGCGGTTGCAGCGGGTGGAGAGCAGCAGCCCGGCCAGCAGCACACAGGAGAAGAGTCGAAGGGCACGCATGCCTTAGGTTGCAAGGGGATTTCGCACAGCTCCAGGCAGGTACGTTTTGCCGTAGTCGGGGGTGGTGTAGGCCAAATCCGCGAATCGACCGGCCACTGCGGCGGCATGCGCCCCGCGCACCATCGCAGCCGCTGTTGCAGGCCGGTCCACAAACCGCTTCCCGGGCCCGTCGAGCACCGCTCGCATTTTCATCGCGGCGTCCCCCACAAACCAGGTGCGATCGCCCAAATCTACCCCGAACCGTTTGGCCGCCCCAGGGCCCTCCCCATCGAGGACCACGGCTCCCGGTGCAGTCAGCTGTTCCCAGCCCTCCCCCACCCTCCGGTAGCACCCCGCGAACACCTCCATCCGCCTGGCATCGACGACCCCGACCGCCACATCGCCCTCCACCACCTCCGTCGCCTCGGGTCCCAGCTCCAACCCCGCAACGCACACCCCCGGCGTCTCAAGGACCACCAACGGAAGGCCCAACGCATGGCACAGCCCCTTCGCTGTCGCCACCCCGATCCGCAGTCCCGTGTAGGATCCGGGGCCGATGGAAACCGCCACCGCTGCGAGGTCTGCCGCTTGCCAACCGATCTCGTGCATGCCGCGATCGATCAGCGGCACGAGTTCCTCCGCGTGCACAAAGGACGCTTCGTCCCGTCGCTCGCCCGCCCAAACACACGCGGAGCCTTCTGCCAGTGCCACGGAACACGTCCGCGCACTGGTCTCAAGGCACAGGAGCCGCATCGCCTTCGGACGCTTCGCCGACCTGGACCTCGTCGCCGTCTTCCAGCGACCGCGACACCGTTTCGTATGGGCCGGTGATGACTTCTGCGCCGGCTGCAAGACCGGACAGGACGGCGATGTGCCGGCTGTCTTGGAGCCCGGTTTTTACCGGGGTCCAAACGGCCTTGCCGTCGGTCGCCACGAACACGCCGGTAGTGCTTGTTTCGCCTTCGCCGCGCGTGGTGACGGCCTGGAGCGGCACAGACAAGGCACCGGTCGCCTTGTCGGTCAAAATCTCGACCGTAGCGCTCATGCCCGGGCGGAAAGGCGCCGCGGCTGAATCCGCGGTGAAATCAGCCCTTACGCTGTTCAAATCGATGCGAATCTTCACCGAAAAGTTTGTGACCTGATCCATCGAAATCCCCGCGGTTCCCGTGGCATTGAGTGCCGTGTTGCCGATTTCGACGACGGTGCCACGGAAGATGTCGTCGCGGTAGGCATCGACTTCAATGTCCACGGAATCGCCGAGGTTTACCCGGACGATGTCGCTCTCGTTGACCTCCACGTGGACTTCCATCGCCCCGAGGTTCGAGACCTTCATGATGATTTCGCCGGCCATGAATCCCGTTCCCTGAACACTTTCGCCCACCTCCTTCGCAAGGGCGGTGATGGTGCCGTCTTGTGGTGCGCGCAATACGGTCCGGCTCAAGTTGTCGCGGGCTTCTTGCACGGATGCTTCCGCACTTTCGATGGCATAGCCTGCCGCAGCGACGGCTTCCCGCGCAGAACGGTCGCCGGCTTCGGCTGCACGAAATGTGGACTCCGCTGTGTCGTAGTCCGCTTCGGAGATGATCCGCTCGGCGTGGAGCTGTTGGGCACGGGTCCAGGCTTTTTTCGCAGCGGAGAAGGCGGCTTCCGCCTGTGCGAGACCGGCGCGCGCAGTGGCGAGGTTCGAACG
>CAZMNI010000185.1:0-4297 GCA_964567615.1 uncultured Chryseobacterium sp. | reverse complement strand
GCCCATGGCATCGAGATCCACAAATCGCACTTCCGGGCAATACGGTGTCATGGGCCGAAGATACCTTTGTCCCCATGCACCTGACCTCCCTCCTCTCCGGTTGCGCTGCGCTTGCGGCCGTGGCCTCGGCCGTAGGACTCGCCGCTTCGCCTGAAGCCGTGAGTTGGTTTGCCGGTCTCGCGGCTGCGAGTTTTGCAGCTTGGGGCGTCCGAAGGAACGGGGAGGACGACGGATGGATTCCGCTTGCAGGCGGTGTATTGGCCGCCGTCGGCCTGGTGGTGGGCATTGCCCAGTGGCAGCTAGTGGGAGCCAGCGGTCCTGAGGCGCTGGTGGGTGGCGGAGTCTCGGCCTGTGTTTGGGCAATCAAAATCGCAGCAAAACCGCGCTAAGTCACGATTTAGGTGCTGTTTTTCCACATCTGACCAAGTTTTTGAACAAATTCCATGCTTTCGAGCGGAATTCTTTGTGGTTCTGAAATTTGCGCCTATATATTTGATTCCGTTCGGTAGTTCTACACCCTAACCTTACCAACTGATGAACAAAGCAGAATTGGTGGATGCAATGGCCGAAGGGGCTGGCATCTCGAAAGCGGACGCGAAGCGTGCGCTGGACGCGTTTGTGGATGCAACGGCAGGTGCTCTGAAGCAGGGCGACCGTGTGTCCCTCTTGGGCTTCGGCTCGTTCTCTGTCACGGAGCGTGGCGCCCGCACGGGCCGCAACCCGCAAACCGGCAAGGAGATCAAGATCGCAGCGAAGAAAGTCGTGAAGTTCAAGGCGGGAGCCGAACTGAGCGCGAAGATGTGATTTCGCCCCGCGCGAAAGAAAAGCCGGTCCTTCAGGGCCGGCTTTTTTTTTCGCCCGCTGCGGGACGGCGAGAATGGTCGCGACCTTTGCCGGCATGGCCCTCCGCACACGCCCACGCGACCTGCTCGCAGTTGCCCTCCCCATCTCGGCGGGCACACTCCTGCAGTTTGTCGTGGTGTTGACCGACAATTACTTTTTGTCCCAACTGCCGGAAGCTGCCATCAACGGCGCGGGCAATGCAGGTTTGGTTTACCTCACCCTTGAAATGCTCGCAATCGCCAGTGCTGCGGGCCTGCAAATCCTCATCGCACGTCGCATCGGAGAGGGCAATCGGCCGGCAGCCATGCGGGTCTTTCGGACTGGCGTAGCGATCAATGCCCTCCTCGGTGTGGGCTTGCTCGCTGTGGCCGCTGCAGCAAACAGCAGCTTTCTCGGCAGCCTGTTCAAGGACTCCGCAACACGGGAGGTGTTCACAGCATTCTTCAGCGTCCGGATGTGGGGCTTCCTTCCCTTTTCCATCCTACTTGCCTTCAATGCCTTGTACATGGGTTCCGCCCGCACGTGGCCCATCCTCCTCGTTTCGGGCACCGCAGCGCTGACGAATGTCATTTTCGATGCAGGGTGGGTGACCGGTTGGGCGGGGATGACACCGATGGGACCGGTGGGGGCAGCGTGGGCTTCGTTGCTGGCGGAATGCGTCGGGATGTGCGCGATGGTGGGCCTGACCTGGCGGTTCACTCCAGATGCCTTCCGGCCCTTTTCGTGGCTGAGCCGGGATGAAATTCGCGGTTGGTGGCAGCTGGCCTATCCCTTGATGGGGCAACTGCTCCTCACGATTGCCACCTGGACCGCCTTCTTCTTCTTCGTGGAAAAAGTCGGAAAAATGGAGCTCAAGGTCTCGCACATCGCCAGAAACATGTTCATGCTGGCCTTTGTCGTGGGCCAGGGGATGGGCCAAACGACCCGTACCTACGTCTCTGGTCTGCTCGGCGAAGACCGGCACCCCGAAATTCCTGGAGTCGTCCGCCGCATCGTCCTCCTCAACCTCGCCGGCATCCTCCTGTTGACCCACGGATTTGTGCTCTATCCCGATGCCATTGCATCCACCTTTTTTGACGATGCAGTAGGCCACGATGCCATGGTGCGCACCCTGCCCGTGATCCTAAGCGCCACCCTCCTTTTCGGAGTGGTCACCGTCTTGCTTGCGAGTCTCCAAGGCGCGGGCGCAACCCGTGCGGCCTTCCGCATCGAGCTGTTCGGCGTGAGCGTTTACATGCTCGCAGTGGTGGCGATGACGGTGGTGTGGCCGCAACCGGTTTGGGTCATCTGGCGGGTGGAATGGGCCTATTTCTTCAGCATGGGCCTGGGCATCTTCGTGGTGCTGCGCCAAAAGGCCTGGCATGAACTTACCCGCCATTGATGGCTCCCTTTCCCTCCACCCCCCTCGGACGCCCGCTGCGCGTTGTATTCCTCGGAACTCCAGCATTCGCTGCGGAATGCCTGCGGACGCTCTTGCAAACGCCTGGAATCGAAGTGGTCGGTGTGGTTTCTGCTCCGGACCGTCCCGCAGGACGCGGGATGCAGCTGCGGCCTTCCGAAGTCAGCACCGTGGCGCTTGCAGCGGGACTCCCGCTGGAACGCCCGGAGCGCTTGCGCGACCCTGACTTTCTTGCGGTGTTGAGTGGCTGGAAGCCCGACATCGGAGCCGTGGTGGCCTTCCGGATGTTGCCTGAAGCGGTGTTCCGGTTGCCCGCCTTCGGGACCGTCAACCTCCACGCTTCGCTCCTGCCCGAACTGCGCGGTGCCGCGCCCATTCAATGGGCCATCCTGCACGGATTCAGCTCCACCGGCGTGACGACGTTCTCCCTCGAACCGGCCATCGATACCGGCCCCATCCTCGCGCGCCGCGCGGTGGAAATCACCCCATCTACGACCGGAGGATCCTTGCACGACGCCTTGCTCGCAGCGGGAAAGGCCCTGTTAGCTGAAACACTCCTCGCCTGCGCTGCAGGGACCTTGCGTCCGGTAGCACAACATGAACTCGCCGGGGACCACCCGCTGCACGATGCTCCGAAGTTCCACAAACCGGACACGCACATCGCACCGGAACGCGGTGTGGAGGCCGTGGACCGCGTCGTCCGGGCCTTCTCTCCGCTGCCCGGCGCGTGGACAGGGGACCCGGATGCCCCGCTGAAGCTCCTCGCCGGACGTCCGACGGACCGAACTTGCTCAGATGTGCCCGGGCGTCTGCGGGCCGAAGACGGGCGGGTGTACCTCGCGTGCAGCGACCGGTGGTACGAAGTCCTCGAAGTGAAACCGACCGGCAAGCGGGCGATGGCCGTGAAGGACTGGATCAACGGTCACCCGGCAGAACTCGCCGGATCCGAGTAAGCTTCGAGCAGCAAGGTGAGGATGTCGCCGGCCGAGGCCGCGATGGGCGTGCCCGGGCCGAAGATGCCCACCACTCCTTCGCGGTAGAGGGCGGCGTGGTCCGGTTCAGGGATGACCCCGCCTGCCACGACGAGGATGTCGGGGCGGCCGGCCTCGCGCAATGCGGCGAGCAGGGCGGGAACCAGCGTGGCATGGCCCGCAGCGAGGGTGGATACACCGACGACGTGGACGTCGTTCTCGATGGCTTGGCGCGCGACTTCTTCCGGGGTGGAAAACAGCGGACCGAGGTCCACGTCGAAGCCCACGTCGGCGAAGGCGGAGGCAACGACTTTTGCACCGCGGTCGTGGCCGTCTTGGCCCATCTTCGCCACGAGGATGCGCGGGCGCCGGCCCGCGAGGGCCGCGAACCGGTCGGCTTGGGCTTGCACGCGGGCAAAGGCTTCGTCGGAGGCCATTTCGGCGAGAAAGATACCGCTCACCTTGCGGTCCACCGGCCGGTAGCGGCCGAAGGCTTCTTCAAGGGCCGCGCTGATCTCGCCGAGGGTGGCGCGGACGCGGGCGGCGGATACCGCGGCTTCGAGGAGGTTGCCGTCGCCGCGGGCGGCGGCGCGCAGGGCGTCGAGGGCTGCCGAGACGGCCGCTGGGTCGCGGCGGGCGCGAAGTTCTTCGAGGCGCGCGACTTGGGCGGTCCGGACGGCGGTTTGGTCAATCTTCAGCACCTCGAGGTCCGCCGGCTCTTCGACCGGGAAGAGGTTCACCCCGATGATGCGGTCCTCGCCGCGGTCGATGCGGGCCTGCTTGCGGGCGGCTGCTTCTTCGATGCGGAGCTTCGGTACGCCACTGTCGATGGCACGCGCCATGCCTCCGAGTTCCTCCACCTCGTCCATCCACGTCTGCGCTTGGGCGAGGAGTTCGGCGGTGAGGTCCTCGACCGCGCGCGATCCGGCCCAGGGATCGACCGATTCCGTGAGGCCGGCTTCCTGCAGGAGGAAGAGCTGGGTGTTGCGGGCGATGCGGGCCGAAGCGTCCGTGGGCAAGGCGATGGCCTCGTCCAGGGAGTTCGTGTGGAGGCTCTGCGTGCCGCCGAAGGTGGCCGAAAGGG
>CAZMNI010000184.1:0-4305 GCA_964567615.1 uncultured Chryseobacterium sp. | reverse complement strand
TCGACCGGAAGGTACGCTGCATGCAATTTCTCCGATTTCTTGCGTTCTTCGGACTGCCATGCAGCATTCCTTTCCCGGGCCTTGGTGGGCCTTTCCGACGGCCGCGGGGCTGTCGGTAGCTTCGATTGCGTTGTGGCCGGTTTGGGCCGCAAACACCACCGACCTCGACGCGTTGATGCTCCCGTCCACGGTGCCATGGCTGCTCGTAGCGGTGTTCGGGCTGCTTATCGGATTCCACGTGTACGGGGCCGGGCGACGGTTGCTTCTGCTGGCGGCGGGGTTCCTGGCCGCCGCGGCCCTGGGCACGGCCTGCATCGCTGGATTGGTGCCTCGGGCGGAGGACATTCGCATGTTGGGAGGCTTGCACCTCCCGTTGTTGCTCGGGGCCGGTGCACTCGGGGCTTACCTCCGCACGGCGCCGGGGGAGGATGCGGTGGATGCGGTGCGCCATGCCGCGTCGGTCGCCGCCCTCACGGCAGGGTTGCTGGCTGGAGGCGGCGTGCTCGTGGCGCTTACCGTCGGCATGTTGGGCGTCCTGCAGGTGCCGGAGACTTCGCTTGAGCTCGTCCTGATCCACGTGGTGGTGTGGGGGCTGAGCTCGGTGGTGTTCTTCGCCCATGCGCTGTGGGTCCGGTTTCCTACGGCCTTTGACCGCATCTTGCCGGCCGTGGCGCGGTTGTTCATTCCGCTGTTCCTGGTACTCGAAGTGGTGTTTCTCGTGGCGTTGCTGTTTCGGAGTCCGGCGGAGGGGTTGGCACAGAATCGGGAGCTGCTGCTCGTGTTCAATGTGTTGCTCCTGGCGGTGGTGGGGCTGCTCGTGTTGCGCGCGTCGTTCGCTCCGCAGGGGGAGGGGCGCGGAGCGATGCTCGCCACGGGCGTTGCCGGGCTGGCGCTGGTTGCAGATGCCTGCGCCTTGTGGGCCATCGGCACCCGCATCGGGGAGTGGGGGTTTTCCGTGAACCGGGTGGCGGTGCTGGGTGCAAATGTGGCGTTGTTCGCGGCGCTCGGGGCCTACGTGGTAGCGAGTGTGCGGGCAGCTGATCCGGAGCGGGCTCGCCGCAAGGTGCTCAACCGGGTGCTGTGGGGGGCGGCGATTTGGGCGGCGGTGTGGGCGGTGGCGGTGCCGGTGGTAGGGGGTGGGGATGAGGCGCGGCTTCGCCGCGGAGGGATGAGGGATGAGGTTGAGGTTTTGGGCAAGGGGGTGGGCCAAATCACACAATAGACATGGGCTTTTTTACTGAATTCAAGGAGTTTGCAGCGAAGGGCAACGTCATCGACCTCGCCGTAGGGGTCATCATCGGCGGCGCGTTCAGCAAGATCACCACGTCCCTTGTGGAGGATGTGCTCAACCCGCTGCTTGCGCTGCTGACCAATGCGTCCGATTTGACGGCGTGGACCGTTACGTTGCGGCCAGCGCGGATCGGAATCGGCGCGGTTCAAGCCGTTGAGCTGAGGATCGGGGCGTTTTTACAATCCGGGCTGGACTTTGTGCTCATTGCGCTTGCGATGTTCCTCGTGGTGAAGGCGATGAACCGGTTGCGCTGAGCGGCAGCAGGCGCGCGGCGGGGAGGGGTTGTATTTTTGGGGGGTGAAGCGGTGGAGAACTTCAACGGTGGTAGGTGCGGCGGTTGCGATAGCCGTTGCGGGCGGGTGCGTGGGGCACACCACCCTCAGCGTGCGGCCTGCGCACTTCCCGGAGGCGGTCTTTGCCACGGAAGGTGTGCGCGAGGACCGGGTACAGCTCGGGCGCATGCTGTTCTACGACCCGGTGTTGTCCGCGGACGTTACCGTGTCGTGTTCGTCCTGCCACCGCCAGGCAGCGGGATTCTCGGACGGCGGAAAGGCCCTGAGTGCAGGGATTCGAGGCCAACTGGGCACGCGCAACACGCCTGCGCTGTCGAACGTGGCATGGCACCACACGTTCATGTGGGATGGCCGGCTGGATGTGCTGATGACCATGCCGTTAGCGCCGATCGAGGCAGACTTCGAGATGGCGTCGGATACGGGGGCGATCGCGGAGCGTTTGGCCGCGCGACCGGAGTATGTGCGGGCGTTTCGCAAGGCCTACGGCAGGGGAGGGGTCACGGGCGCGCGCGTCCTCGACGCCCTCGCTGCGTTCCAAACCACCCTCGTCTCCGCAAACGCCCGGTACGACCGCATAATCCGCGGTGAGCTGCATTTTTCGGAACCCGAGGCGCGCGGCTACGAGCTCTTCGGCATCCACTGCCACCGGTGCCACGAAGAACCCGTGATGACGGACTTCACCTTTGTCAACATCGGCCTCGACCGGCACGAACGGGATCCGCTGCTCGCAGACGTCACCGGCAATCCGAAGGACAGCGGCGCCGTACGCATCCCCAGCCTCCGCAACGTCGCCGTTTCCGCGCCCTACATGCACGACGGCCGGTTCGCTACGCTGGAACAGGTGATGGACTTTTATGTCCGTGACGTGGTGGACAACGGGCGGTTGAATGCGCGGATGCCGGGCAACATCGACCTCTCGGAGCAAGACCGCTCGGACCTTATCGCGTTCCTGCACACCTTGACGGACAGCACGTACTTGACCGATCCGCGGCTGGCCTCGCCCTGGGTCGCCCGCTGAGTCAGGGGAGGATGGTCTGCTTCACGATGAGCGTGTCATCGTCGAACCGCGGGCAATCTTTGAGGTGCAGTCCGCCCGGTTCGGGGATGTCCTCGATGACGTCGAAGGTGGTGCATTCCGGCGGCAAGGCTTTGAACTCGAGGCCGTACATGCCTTCGGTTTCGAAGTGTTGCCAGTCCGGGTAGATGCCCACGTTGTAGACGCCGAGGAGGCGGCCGGTGGCGCCGGTGCGCGGGCATTCGATGCGGGTGGTGGGCCAAATCCGGTAACCGACCCCCTTCAACGCGGTGATGAACACCACCTGGGTCACTCCCGGCACCGCGCGGGGCTGGGCGAGCGGAAGCGGGTCGTACACGAGCAAGCCGGAGCGCATCGTGGGGAGCCCGTTCAGGTCTTCCACCTCATATCCCTTGTCTGTCAACCAGTGCACGGTCTCGAGGATCGCTTCGCAGCGCTCGAAGTCCTGTGCGGCTTCGGATTCCTTCAGCAAGTTGCGCAAGAGGTTCATGCGCAAATTGCCTGGGGTGAGGTACTTCGTTGCGCCGATGTAGAATTGCGGCAGGTCGATTTTGAGCGAAAGCAGGACGCGGTGGGGCGATCCGTACAGGTCGATCAGTTCTTTCCAGGGGACATGGGGTGTAAACATGGTGCTGAAAGGTTTTGAGTGTTCGAGGTGAGGGACTCCGCATCGTGGGTCCACCGTGCCCCAGCGAGGGTCGGTTGGCGTGCCCCGTCGGGCGCTTCGAGATGCTTGCATTTCTTTAACGCAGGCAGGTAGAGGGTTCGTATGCGGCCCTGCAGATTGTTTCGACCTTTCGGGCATGGACATGAAACCGCTCGAGCGCATCGTCGCACCCGGCCAGCCGCATTTTGTAGGCGACGGCTTCCGCGTGCACACCTTCATTCCCGGTGGGCCGGGCCTTGAGATGGAGCGGCTGGATCCGTTCATCATGCTCGACTACAACCCGCGACATTTTTTCACGCCGACGGACCGGCCGCGGGGGGTGGGGGTGCACCCGCACCGTGGCTTTGAGACGGTTACCGTGGCCTTGCGCGGGCGCATCGCGCACCACGACAGCGCCGGCGGCGGCGGGGTCATCGGCGAGGGCGGGGTCCAATGGATGACCGCGGGCTCCGGCGTGTTGCACAAGGAGTACCACGAGGCGGAGTTCGCCCGAACAGGCGGAGATTTCCACATGATCCAGCTGTGGGTCAACCTCCCCGCCGCGAAGAAGATGACGCCCCCAAACTACCAGGCCCTCGACGCGCCGGACATTCCGGTCGTCGCGCTCGGCGGCCAAGCGGGCCAGGTGGCCGTGATTGCGGGAGACTTCGCCGGCACCACGGGAGCAGCATCCACCCACAGCCCGGTAGATCTGTGGCGAGTGACCTTGCATCCTGGAGGGGAGCTCCGGTTCGCGCGGCCCCCGCACTGGACCGTCGCCGCGCTCGTGGCCGAGGGGAGCATCGCCGTACACGGGCAGCACGAGGTGCCCGTGGACCACTTTGCGGTGTTTGCCCGTGCAGGAGAGGAGGTGGTGCTGAAGGCGGGTGCGGCGGGAGCCCAGGTACTTGTGCTGGCCGGCGAGCCGCTCCGCGATCCCATCGCCGCCCACGGGCCGTTCGTGATGAATACGCGGGAGGAGCTGGTGGAGGCCTTTGTGGACTTCCAGGCCGGGAAGTTTGGCGTACTCGCCGACTGA
>CAZMNI010000183.1:3280-4343 GCA_964567615.1 uncultured Chryseobacterium sp. | reverse complement strand
GCAAAGACGCAGGTGCCGTTTTCAAAGAAGGCCGTCGGCGAGAAGTTGCAGGCAGCGGGGTTCGTGCAACCGAGCAGGGCGCAGCTGAAGTACTCACAGGTGCCGTCGTCTTCGGTGGCGGTAGGGTCGAAGTTGCACGCGGCCAGGTCGGTGCAGCCGGGCACTTGTGCAGCGGCTCCTGCCGCGCTGGACAGGATGAGCACAAGGGCCGCGAAGCAGGAGAAAACACCTGAGGCAAAAGGCGCGTGCATTGCTGCGGATTTGGTGAAGTAAATCTATTTTCTTTTCAATTGAATATGAAGCACCTACGGGTTGTATTTCACAACAATGTAAAATGCTTAATAACAGATATTTACGTAAACTTTGACTTAATGTGTCAATCATTTTTTTGACACATACGTTCAAACCATTTCGGCTTTGGGTCGGGAAATTGGTTTTTGTGATGCTGCATGGACAGGAAACAAGGAGTGAAAACCCATGTTTGGTTCAAGACCATTTGCAATCCATTGAATACCTGTTCGTCACGGGTGTTTTTTAAAATTAATTTGACACATTAGGTCAAATCATTGTTTGGTGAACATTCTTTCTGTTCGTTTGCCCCCGGTTTGGCAAAAAAAGCCCTCCGCATGCCCACAAAAGGAACGACCCGTCGCGTCAAAGAGGACTTCAATCAGCACCGGCTTTACCGGGTGCTGCAACTTGTGAAGTTGCTCAAGTTGCAGCCGTATCGCACGGTGGATGATCTCGCACGCTTTCTCGAGACGAGTCCGCGGAGTGTCTACCGGTACTTGAACCTGCTGGAGTCGGTGGGGTATTCCATCGGCAAGACGGCGTACGGTGGGATGTTCATCGAAGGGGAGGAGCTGCGGGAATCGTTCACGCGGGGGGAGGCGGAGCTGGTGGCTGCGGCGTTGGAGTCTGTGTTTCCTGGGCATGAAGAGTCAGGGTCCGTGCTGCGCAAGCTCAAGTTGTACAGCGAGGTCGGTGCGGCTGCGGAGGATTTGGCGCGCGCAGGGCGCGCAGCAGTCCTCGCTTCCCTCGCCCAAGCCATGGCCGAGCGCAA
>CAZMNI010000183.1:0-3180 GCA_964567615.1 uncultured Chryseobacterium sp. | reverse complement strand
TGCATGCCGAGGGCTTCCTGCTCGAGGGCAAGCCGCTCGGTGGCGATGGCGCCGAGGCGCACCTGCGCCCGCTCTTTCCTCAAAAACAGTGGCATGCTTGCCACCACGGACACGGCAGATCCTTGGTCCTCCACGCCCTGCAAATAGGACCACTCGGCATTCACGACCGGCTTCAGCCCTTCCCGGCGCAACCGCAGTTCCAGTTCCGCCACATCCTGCTCGGCTTCCAGCGCCTCCCGCGCCGGCAGCACCTCCCAAGCCGCCTCCAAGGCCGCCCCATCCCACGCCGCCGCCCGCCGCCGCGCCTCCTCCCACGCCGCCGGCTCAAACGCCGGCACGCCCCCGAGCCCCACCTCGCCCGCCCCCGCCACGAAGGCCCCGGCCGCCCCGCGCGCCTCGGCCGCCGCCGCCAGCGCCGCCCCCCGCTCCGCCCGCCGCCGCTCCAGCGCGCCCCACGCTTCCACCGTATCGATCGCGGCCCGGTCCCCCTGCATCCAGGCCTCCCTCACCGCATCGAGCCGCGCGGCCGCCAGCCCCTCCGCCTCCCCCGCTACGGCCGCCACGCGCTCCGCCCGGTACCACCTCCAAAACGCCTGCGCCGACCCCCACATCAGCCCATTCATCGCCTCCATCCGCTTCGCCTCGTTCAACCCGACATACACCTCCGCCTGCCGCAGCGCGGTGCGGCGCGCGTCCGTCACCAGCCCGGCCCCGAGCCGCATCGACACCCCGGCCCGCGCCACCCCCCCGTCCGGCGCATACCGCTCCGGATTCAACCGCTCCCCCTCCGCCGTCCCGTACCCCACCACCGCATCCAACGGGCCGGGCAACGGCACGGCCAGCCCCGCCGTCGGCACGCGGTAATACGTCGTCCCCCCGAACGCTTTGTCGTAGGCCGTCGCCGTCGCGACCGGGTCGAATCCGCCCCGCGCCCGGCGCACCCACTCTGCCGCCTCGTCCGTGTACAGCGCCGCCGCCTCCGCCACCGGATGGTGCGTCGCCACCCACGCCCGGTACTCCTCCTCCCTCAAACTCAAACTCAAACTCAAACTGGAACTCAAACTCAAACTCAAACTGTCCCCCACCCCCATCCCCACCACCACCACCGCCCACATCATGGCTTGTAAAAGTCAGGGGGGAAGCCGTTGAGCTGCCGCCACAGTTCGTACCAAACAGGGACCCGGTTCAGGAGGGCGATGCCGCGCGCGCCGCTGCCGGGGCGGACCGCTTCGGGCCAGTGGCCGTCGCCCTCGGCGACGAGGACGCGGAAGGTGCCGTCTTCGTTTGAGGTTTGGTCGATGGCGACCACGCGGCCGGAGAACGTCCCGAAGGTCATCTCGGGCCAACCGCTGAACACCAGCGCCGGCCACCCGTCGAACAAGAACCGCACCTCGCTGCCGACGTGGATGAGCGGCAGGTCCATCGCAGCGACCTTCCATTCCACAGCACGGCCGGTGGCGTCCGGAACGAGCGTGAGCACCGGGACGCCCGCGTCCACCATCTCGCCGATGCCGGCTTGCAGCAGCCGGGTGACGCGGCCGGCTTGGGGGGCGAGGATGTAGCGCCACGCGGAGCGTTGCTGGAGGTTCGCCAGCGTGTTTGCGAGGACCGCGGCGGCGCCGTCCGCGTCGGCGGCGGAGGCCTCGGCGCTGCGCAGGTCGGACTCGGCCTTTGCCAGTGCGTCGCCGTAATCGTTGGGGACGTTCGAGGAAGCCAGGAGGGCGTTGCGCAGCGCGGCCCGGCTGCGGTCCCAGGCGTTGCGCGCCGCGTTTTCTTCGGCGCGGGCGTTTTGCAGACCGACCGTGCGCGCCTCGAGTTCCGTGAGCGACTTGAGGCCTTGGTCGTAGAGGGTGCGCTGGCGGTCGTATTGGGCTTGGGCGACGGCGAGGCCTGCGGCGGCGGCGGCGTAGTTCAGGCTGTCCGAGTGGGCGAGGAGGCGGGCCCGCTCGATGTCATTGAGGGCCGTGGATCCGGCGACGGATTGCGCCGCGCGCAGGGCTTGGATTTGGCGCGTGAGCGCTTCAGCTTTGCCCCGGTACGCGGATGCAGCGGACTGCTTGGCAGCAAGTTGCGCCTCCGTTCGGGCGAGCAATTCCGGGTCCACGTAATCCTGCTGGACCTCGCTCAGGACGGCGAGCGTGTCGCCCGGCACCACGAAGTCGCCGTCGCGCACGAGCAGCCGCTCGATCCGGCCCGGGATGGCCGTCGGCACCACCTGCGGCCGGCCGGCGGGGTCCAGGACCGTGACGCGTCCGGTCGATTGGATGTTTTGGGTCCACGGCAAGAACAGCATCGCAATCACCACCGCGGTGAAGGCGAGGAATGCCCGCCGCGCCCACCGGCCGGTGTAGCGGCTCTTGAGCATCCCGAACGCGCGGTACCGTTCGGTGTGCACGCGGCCTTCGATGGAAGTCGGAGAAAGGTTCAGCATGGCACGATGCGTCCGGCTTGCATGCAGAGGTGGCGGGTGCACACCGCCTGCACTTCGGGTTCATTTGAGGCGAGGACGAGGGTCCAAGGCCGGTCGGGATGGGCGAGCCAAGCGGCCAGCGCACGCCGCTCGTCCGGCGGGAAGCTGCGAAGCGTTTGGTCGAGGACCAACAAGCGCGGCTGCACCACGATGGCCCGGGCGAGCAGGATGCGCCGCACGGTGGACGACGGCAGTCCGATCCCGTCGGACTCGAGCTCGGTCCCGTAGCCCTGCGGCCACGCCTCCACCTCCTCCGCCAGGCCGACGGCTTCCGCGGCAAAGCGCAGGTCGGCGAAGGTCACGCCAGGCCGGCCGAGGACGATGTTGTCCTCGAGGGTCCCAGCGAACACGATTTCATCTTCGAAGCAATCCCCGATGTAGGTGCGCAGTTCGACTTCGTCCAGGTTGCCGACCGGAACTCCGTGGATGAGCCGCGCGCCCGTCACGGGCTCGTTCACGCCCGCCAGCAGCCGCAGCAAGGTGGACTTTCCGGAACCAGATGGACCGGAGATGCAGAGACGATCGCCCGAGGCGATGGCCAAATCAATGTCATCCAGCACCGGCCGCGCACCGGCCCGCCGCGCCGGCAGGGTGACCCCGCGCAGTTCCAAGGCGAGTCCGCTCCCGGTATCCACGTCGGCAAAGGCGCGGCCCCCGCGTTCCTCTTCGAGCGGCACGTCCGTCACTTGGGCCATCTTCTCGACCGCCGT
>CAZMNI010000182.1:2347-4369 GCA_964567615.1 uncultured Chryseobacterium sp. | reverse complement strand
ATTCAGATTGCCTGCAACGATGCAATCCCGTCGAGTGCAGCAACCGCGGAAGACCTCTGTGGTGAATGGACCCTGGGTTATTCAGACGTCACTTTACCGGGCGGAACTCAGAACGATTACGACATCATCCGAACATTTACAGCTACGGATGGGTGTGGAAATGCAGCGACTTCGTTGCAGACAATTTCTGTCCGGGATACTGAAATGCCCACGGTGGTGTCGTTTACCCCCGCCTTGGTTTTGAGCTATCCAGAGTATGTTGCAGCCGGGGGCATTTCCCAGCTCATCGCAACATACGAACCCCTTTGTTTGGACAACTGCGACACCACATCCGGAGGGGGTGGTGGGACGGGAATTCCAGGGGTTGCAACCTATGACAGCCTTCCTGGGGGATGTTTCGGTGAGTTCGGCTTTGACGTGACCTACGTGCATACCGATGTTTCTGGGAATGCGCTGACATTGGAGATGTCAATTGAAGTCAATGACCTAACGGATCCGGTTTTCACGTCCGTGCCTGCGAGCCTCGATCTAGGCTGTGAAGTTGCTGTCCCAGAACTGCTTGCAACTGCAGCGGATGATTCCTCTCCGGTAGGATTGCTTACGGTCGATTTTACAGATGCATTGCTCCCCGGAGACTGCCCATCCTCGTACACCATTCAGCGGACACACGTTGCCACTGACGATTGTGGTAACAGCACATCAGCGGTCCAGTTGATTCAGGTAGATGATTCCGCGGCGCCTGTTTTCACTGCCGTTCCGAGCGGGTACACTGCAGAATGCGATGCGCCGTTGGCTGTCCATTGGCCTGCAGCGATTGACAATTGTGGTATTCCGTCTATCTCTCTTGTTGAAGCAACGGTGGATGGAAGTTGCGCGAATGCCTCTACGTTAACGCGAACTTTCACCGCAGAGGATATGTGCGGAAATACGGCTACTGCGGTCCAAGTCATTCAAATTGTCGATACTACCGCTCCCGAATTCACGTTCATCCCCGAGGATGTCTTGGTTTCGTGCGATGCAGGTCTTCCGACCACCCCTGCGGAGGTTTGGGACAACTGCGGAGCTGTAGCTGTTAGTTTTACGGACGAAGTGGTCTCAGGTGCTACCGAAAGTGACTACGATGTTTACCGCACGTTCATTGCAGTTGACCTATGCAGCAACGTGAACATGGCCCTTCAGACCATTCAGGTTCGGGACACGACCGCACCGACGATTGTGGCGTCTGTGCCTGCTGCAACGCTAACTTATGCAGACATGGTGGAAGCCGGGGGCATTGAAAACCTGATTGACAGTTTCGAATCCTTGTGCATTGATAACTGCGATGACACTGTGGGCGGCGGCGGTCTGCTCACAGGGGGTGGTTTCCATGAGGGTGCTTTCGTATACCCAGGGTCGGGCATTCCATGCACGATGGCGTACGATTCAGTTCCGGGGGCATGTTTTGGGAACTTCATGTTGGATGTGGTGTTCACCCACACGGATGCTTCGGGCAACTCGGTGAATGCTTCCATGCTCTTGTCCATCACGGATACCGAAGCCCCGGTGATCACTTCGGTTCCGGAAGACGTCACCCTTGTCTGCACAGCTCCACTTCCTACAGCAGTCGTAACAGCGACGGATGCGGTTTCTCCGGCAGGCTTGCTTACATACGCTTACACAGACGTTATCCTGCCAAGCGATTGCCCGAGCACGTATGTGATTTTGCGGACCCACAGTGCCACAGATCCATGTGGCAATGTGTCCACAGCGGTGCAGACCATTTCCATCATAGACAACCTTCCCCCGGTATTTGTGGGAGCATTGCCGATGGACCTCACGGTTGAATGTGATGCGCTTGCGGGTCCAGAGCTGGTACAAGCTCAGGACCTTTGCGGCGCGGCGGTTGCGATTGACTTTACGGAGGTATCGGTTCCTGGAGCATGTGCCGGGGAACAGGTGCTCACGCGTGTTTGGACTGCGACGGATTGCGCAGGCAATACCGCCTCCCATACGCAGGTGATTGAAGTGGTGGATACGAGCGCA
>CAZMNI010000182.1:0-2337 GCA_964567615.1 uncultured Chryseobacterium sp. | reverse complement strand
TGTTGTGGTGAATTCCTGTACGTACGATGATGGCCAAGTCATCCAGCTTTGCTTTGATGACCCACAAGGGAACTTCGATTTGCCGGCGCCGTGCAATGTCACCTTTGCAGATGCATGCGGAGGCCTGGTTACCGTGACGTACGAGGAATCCATTTCTGGGCCTGGGATTTCCAACCAGCCAGGGGTATTGAATTACTGCGAGCCTTCCGACCCTGCTCCGCTGCCGTCGGGTTCCTGTTCAAATGCTGCTCCTCATTCGCTGCGGTTGATCAATTTCCCGGGAGGCCAATTCTATTTGGCGCAGGAAGGCACGGTTTCGCAGCTGGCTGATGGGCGATGGATTTTGACCCAAACCGTGGTCCATGCCACGAATCCCAATGCAGGCTGGAACATCTCCATGACCTATGGGCCTGGAATGAACTGGACCCAGTGGCTTGCCCAGCCGGGGCCGCAGGGGTACAAGTTCGACTGTCCGATTTTGGTAAATGACCACTTTAACTGGACCTACCGCTTGCTCCAATCGGGATCGCTCACCGGATGGGGTGCCTTTGCCGGTTCCCAGTTCAACCTCTACCACCAGCCGGCAAACGGATACTTTGGAATGCAACTTGGCCACGGGGCAAGCAACCTAAACAACAACTACGGATACGTCGGCTGGTTCTTCATGGTCGGCCAACATCAAGGCGTGAGCTACAGCGGAACCGGAGACATCTTCGGAGACCTGAACTGTGCATTGCCGGTAAGTGTTGAACGGGTGTATACTGCGACAGACTGCGCAGGGAATTCGAATCAGTTCTCTTACTCCCTGCTTTTCAATACAGCAACGTGTGGCACTCCACCCATTTCGCCTAGCACAGGCAATGCTACGGGGGGCTCGAATGGACTCGTTCCTGGGGATGAAAACGGCCATCACGTGGAACAGACATCCTTCCGCAGCGCAGAAGTGCTCCCGAACCCAACGCAGGATGCAACGGCACTCCGACTCGTGCTCGACGAAGAAGAGCGCGTGCGGGTAGATGTGCTGTCCTTAACCGGTGCGATGCTGCTCGGAGAGGTCTTTGAGGGCACGTTAGCTCAAGGTGTGCAACACAGCATCCCGCTCAACGTGGATGGGCTCGCTGCGGGCATGTACCAGGTGCGGGTGCAGAGTGCGACACGCCAGTCGGTCGTGCGCCTGCTCATTGTCGATTGATCCCTAACCAACCAACCACAGAGAGGCCATTCGCAACCTGCGGGTGGCCTTTCGTGTTAAAGTAAGCGGACTAAACTTAAGGACCATGAACCAGCGCTTTGCAATTGCACTAAGCCTTGTTGCACCCCTATCATGGGCAGATGCCCAGCAGGCACCACCGACCGGCATATTGCCCTTCAATCCCGACAGCGATGGATCTGGAAGCATCGAGATTGTAGACATCCTCGAGGTCTTGCCGTACTTCGGGCAGCCATTTGTTGCCGAGGGCGTGGTGGGGGTGGAGTTCGGAGGGACGGGCGCTACGAGCGTGGAAGGGGCCCGTGCTGCGCTTGGACTCTCGATGTTCAGGGATTCTGTTGCGCCGGGCCAAACCAGCCCGTGGGGCTGGGTGGACGGCACTCTCCGCGTAACAGGCAACTTCGCCCACGGCGGGTCGGTCGTGTCCACTGGAGAGTTTGCACACGCCTCGGGCTCCCAAACCCAAGCAACCGGGCCCTACTCGCGCGCCACGAACCGGCTGACGACTGCTTCGGCCATTTGCTCGAGCGCTGAAGGTGAAGGAACCACGTCAAGCGGCACGGCTTCACACGCAGAGGGAATGCTCACGCTCGCTGCGGGAACGGCCTCTCACGCAGAAGGATACAATACCGATGCACTTTCGAACTATGCGCATGCGGAGGGTTTCAACACGACAGCTTCGAACAGTTCAGCGCATGCGGAGGGCAGCCAAACCACGGCCTCCGGTCTCTACAGCCACAGCCAAAACCGGCAAACAACAGCCTCCGGAGCGTCGTCCCATGCCCAGGGCCAGGGTTCATCTGCGACAGGTGACGTGAGCCATGCGGAAGGATTTGGGTGCATTGCGGGAGGGTATGCCGCCCATGCACAGGGCTACCAAACGTCGGCTTCCGGGTTGTACAGCCACGCGGCAGGCCGCACGACGTCCGCAACAGCAACGTCCAGCGCAGCATTCGGGCTGGGCACCGTAGCAGACCAGGCCCAGATGCTTGTCACAGGCACCTACAACCTCGAGGGCCAAACAGGCACCGTGTTCGCTGTGGGTACGGGATCGGCGGCGAATGCACGTGCAACCGCCTTCGACGTCAACGCAAACGGCTCCGCCCGCTTCACCGGCCCGGTGACGT
>CAZMNI010000181.1:0-4372 GCA_964567615.1 uncultured Chryseobacterium sp. | reverse complement strand
ACGTTGAACCACAGCATCATCGAAAGTTCGATCGACATGATCCTGGCGTTCGATGTGCGCGGCAGGTTGATCCAATTCAACCAAGCCGCGTCGGTGGAGTTCGGTTGGACTGCGGACGAGGCGCGGTTGCTGGATTATCGCGCGTTCCTCGCACACCCCGAAGAAGCGGACCGGGTGTGGAGGGAACTGAGGCAACACGGTTTTTACGTCGGCGAGGCGACCGGCATCCGCGCTTCAGGGGAGGAGTTCAACTTGCTGATGTCGGTGGCCGGCTTGCAGGGAGACGATGAGGGGTTACGGGGTTCTGTGGTGGTGGGCCGCGACATCACAGATTTGAAGTCGGCAGAACTTGAGTTGCGGCGGAGCGAAGAGCGGTACCGGGACATCTTGGAGAACGCTACGGATTTGATTTTCCTCGTGGACCGCGATGGGAGCTTTGCCTATGCGAACGGCGCGTTCATGCGGGCGTTGGGCTATGCGCCGGAGGAGGTGGGAGCGCTGCGGATCCACGATGTGATGCGGGAGCTACCGGAGGAGGCGTGGATGGAGGAACTTGAAGGTCTGCGCGGGGAGCGGACGTTTGCTGCGCGGAACGGGCAGTCGCTCGCGGTGCTGGGCGGGGCATCGGCCCGGTTCGACGAGCGCGGTGAGCGGATCGGTTTGCGGTGCATGTTCCTGGATGTGACGGACATGCGACGCCACGAGCGCGCTGCGCGGGTGCAATCCGCCAAGCTCGAGTCCATCTTCACCTCAACGCGCTACTTGCTGATGTTTACGCTTGACCGCGAGGACGGCGTGACGTCGGTGAACGAGAACTTCCGCGAGGTGTTCGCGCAGCGGTTCGGGGTGGAGGTGACGGTGGGCATGAAGTTCCTCGAGGTGCTGCGGTACCGCGCGGCGGCAGACCATTACCAGGGCCAACACCACCTGTTCGAGCGCGCCTTCGACGGCACGGCGCAGCAGTTCGAGTGGGCGCTCGAGGATGTGGCGGGGGAGACGGTTTGGTTCCAAATGTTCGTCAACCCCATCCGCTCGGACGACGCCCGCCCGGAGGTCAGCTGCATCGCCTACGACATCACCGAGCGCAAGGAGATGGAGGTCCAAATCCGCAGTGCGCTGAAAGAGAAGGAGGTGCTGCTGCAGGAAGTGCACCACCGCGTCAAGAACAACCTGCAGGTGATTTCCAGCATGCTCAACCTGCAGCGGCGCTTTGTGGGCGATCCCGGCCTGCTCCAGGTCCTCGAGGAAAGCCAAAACCGCATCGCGACCATGAGCTTCATCCACGAGTCGCTCTACCGCGCCACGGACTTCAGTTCCATCGGATTCTCTGAGTACCTCCAGCGCCTCGCCGGCAACCTCATGACCAGCTATGCCCGGCGGGATTGCCGCATCGAGCTCAAGACGGACCTCGCGCCGGTGTTCCTCAATTTGGACCAAGCGATTCCTTGTGGTCTCATCGTCAATGAGTTGCTGTCGAATGCGATGAAGTATGCGTTCGTGGGGAGGAGCGAGGGTGTGGTGACGTTGCGGGTGTCATCGTCGGATGGGCGTGTAGGCATCGAGGTGCGCGATGACGGAGTGGGGTTGCCGCCGGGTTTCGATGCGAAATCGAGTGAAAGTTTAGGCATGTACCTCGTGCAGGCACTGACGGAGCAGCTCGATGGGGAACTGGTGATCGGAGAGGGTCCGGGGAGCTCTTTTTTGGTTAGCTTTACCCCGTCCACTTAATTTTCTGTCATGGCCATCAACATCTTAGTCACAGAGGACGAGAGCATTGTCCGCAAAGACATCGAGCGTTGCCTCGTCAACCTCGGCTACAACGTGGTGGCCAGCGCGGACAACGGAGAGGACGCCATTGATTTGGCCCTCAAGCACAAGCCGGACCTCGCCCTGATGGACATCATGATCAAAGGTGAGATGAACGGCATCGCGGCGGCCGAGGAAATCAAGCGCAACATCGACATTCCCGTGGTGTTCCTGACGGCGTATGCGGACGAGAACACGCTGAACGAAGCGAAGATGGCAGAGCCGCACGGCTACATCCTGAAGCCGTTCAAGGACGTGGACATCCAAACCGCCATCGAGATGGCCCTGCACAAGCACAGCAAGGAGCAGGAGCTGAAGATGGAGAGCGAGTTCCTGCGCAGCCTCGCCGAGCACAAGGTCGACGCGGACGTCATCTTCGTGAAGAACCGCAGCAAGTTCGTACGCGTGAAGAACGAAGACCTGCTCTTCGTGGAAGCGCTGAAGGACTACGTGGTCGTGCACACCCGCAAGGAGAGCTACACGATCCACAGCACCATGAAGGACGTTGAGCAGAAACTCAATCCGCGCCTGTTCGTGCGGGTACACCGCAGCTTCATCGTGAACCTCGAGGCCATCGAGAGCATCAAGTATGCGATGATCCAAATGGAGGGCATGGAGAAGGAAATCCCCGTCGGAGGATCGTACAAAGACCTCCTCGCTCAGCGCATCAATTTGCTCTGAGCCGTGGGTGTGCGGCTGGCTGGCTGGGCGGCCGCAATCGGCCTGTTCCTCCTTCCGTCGAGTGCCGCGTCCCAGGCGACGACTTCCTGTTTGTTTCGGAATCCGCTGTGTTTTTACGACATGGACGTGCTGAGCTATGTGCATGTCTTGCTGCGGCACCAAAACCACGAACAAGCGGCGGCATTTTTTTATGGACCAGCTCGGGATGCATGGGGCGCAGCGGGGATTGCTGACCGCCTCGCGGCGTGCGAAACCGTCTCGGGCACAAGGCGTGTAGGGCTGAAGGAGCTTGAGCGTGACAAGCGGTGGTCGCTCACGTACGAGCGCACCGTGCTCGGAACCACCTCGACGTTCAAACTGACGTGCGCACTCGTAAACGATACCTGCCGCATCTACGTGGACGAGGCCGCCTGGGCGCGACTCTTTCCACCCACGCCCTGAACTACTTCGCGATGTGCAGCATCGCCCGCTGCTGAACGCCCGCTGACGCCACCTCCAGGCAATACACGCCCGGCGCGAAGGTCGAGGCGTCTACCGTGGCCGGAGACCGCACTGCCCGCCCGTTGGCCACGCTGCGGCCAGTGGCATCTGTGAGCCGGTACGTGGCTTCGTTTCCGTTGAATGCAAAGGAAAATGCGGTGCGCGCCGGGTTCGGGTAGGGGAGGAGGGCCGTGGGAGCAAGGAGGTCGGCGGTGCCGGCCGTTTCGTTGTTCGCGGCAAAGGTCGGGTCCTGCAGCACGAAGTCGCCCAATCCGTTGGGCATGCGGGCATAGCCAAAGTCGGGCAGCAACGCTCCGAACACCACTTCGTCTGCGACGGCGCCTTCCGGAGTGTACAGCCGCAGTTCTTCGCCGGCCGAAGAAAGCTTGAAGTTCGCATGGAGCGGGCCTTGGGCGCTGTCCTCGTCGGCCCAAACAACCAAGTACGCCCCCGGCTGCATCACGGTTCCTGCCGGCAGCTCCCACTTCGTCACGTTCCACGGGTTGTCGGAAAGGTGGTAACCGGTCAAATCCACGGCGGCCGCTCCCCGGTTGAAGAGTTCGATCCAGTCGGCGTGGTCTCCGGCTTCGTCCACGGCAGTCGCGGTGTTTGCCGCCATGAGTTCGTTCACCACGATGTCGCTGGCCACCGCGGGTGCCCCTACGGTGTACAGGTAGACGTCGTGTTCTGCGCCAGGTGGGTCGTACGACCGGGTGCCCACCGCCCCTGCCGCCTTCGCTTCGACGTAGAACCGCACGGCCGTCCCCGCCGGAAAGCCGGGAAGGGTGGCTGACCAAACGCCGCCACCGGCCACCGCCGGCACGGAAGCGAAATTCCCGGCGAGTGCAGCGCTGTAGAACACCCGCACCTCGGCGGCATCCGAAGTCGCCGTTACCGTCACGGGTTCGCCCGGGAGCGGTGTGCCCCACACCCCCGCCCCGCACGCCATTGAGGTCGCGGAAATCTCCGGACCGGAAGTCGAAAACTCCGGATTCGCTTGCAGTGCGTTGCGCCGTTGGTTGAACCGCGTGGTCAGCAGGGTTTGCTCAGAAACGAAGTTCGCGTAGGTGTAAATCTTCTTCGGGTCGGATTGCACCTGGGCGTCGATGAAGTCGGACCAAACGTCGAGCAAGCCCTGCGTTTGCGCTACGCCGAGCAGCTCGTCCACCACCGTCCGCAAGTGGGCCAGGTACCGTTGCCGGTAGGCGGGCACCTGCATCAACCGGTTGATAAGCGGGTAGTTCGCGTTGTTTGCGTTGTAGAACGGGGACCAGTTCGCGGTTTCTTGGACGAGCACGCTGTTGCCGTCGTATTCGAGTGGCGTGAGCAGTCCCGTCTCGGCATCGACATAGACGTAGTAGTCCATCTTGCCCTTGAAAATGTAGCCGTCGTCGTCTCCGAAGGC
>CAZMNI010000180.1:0-4375 GCA_964567615.1 uncultured Chryseobacterium sp. | reverse complement strand
CGCTGCGGATTTGGGTGATGGTAATCTGGCCCATGGTGACTGGCTTAGCCGTGGAACACTTTGGAGACCGACACGCCGCGCATCCGAGCAACCTCATCCGCGCTGCGCAACGCCTTGAGCGCGTTGAATGTGGCTTTCACCACGTTGTGCGGGTTCGACGAGCCGAGTGATTTGGCCAAAACATCCTTGATACCTGCGCTCTCCAACACAGCGCGCATGGCTCCACCGGCGATGACACCCGTACCCGCAGACGCAGGACGGATGAGGATGTGCGCACCCGCGTACCGCATCTCCTGCTCGTGGGGAATCGTGCTGCCGACGAGTGGAACAGAAATCATGTTCTTCTTCGCGTCATCGATGCCTTTCTGGATGGCAGTAGCCACTTCGCGGCTCTTGCCTAACCCGTGGCCCACCCGGCCCTTCTCATCTCCCACCACCATGATGGAGCCGAACGAGAACGTACGTCCGCCTTTGGTGGTTTTGGCCACCCGGTTGATGCCCACCAAGCGTTCCTTCAAATCCGGATCGCCCGTGCGGGGTTGCTGTTGCTGCTGGTCGCGGCCTTTGCGTTGTTGACGTTGTTCCATAAGTTCAGAAGTTCAAGCCACCCTCCCGGGCCGCATCTGCCAATTGTTTCACACGCCCGTGGTACAGGTAGCCGTTCCGGTCGAAGACCACGGCATCGATGCCTGCATTCTTCGCACTTTCAGCCACTTGCTTCCCTACCCAAGCGGCCTGCTCGAGTTTGGTCATGCTCTTCACCGCATCCTGGCCCAACGACGTCGCTGAAGCCAGCGTGCGTCCCGAAAGGTCATCGATGACCTGGGCATAAATCTGCTTGTTGCTCCGGAATACGGAGAGGCGTGGACGCTCCGCGGTGCCCTGCACCTTTCCACGTACCCGACGCTTGATGCGCTCCCGCGCAAAGGTCTTATTCGTTCCCATGGCTTATTTCGATGCAGTTTTACCGGCCTTGCGGCGAATGACCTCACCCACAAACCGAATCCCTTTTCCTTTGTAGGGCTCGGGCTTCCGGAAGGAACGGATTTTCGCCGCCACCATTCCGATCAGCTGCCGGTCATGGGACATCAGAGTAATCGTCGGATTTGAACCCTTCTTCGTCTCTGATTCCAACTTGATCTCCGTGGGCAGCATCATCACAATGGGGTGGCTGTAGCCCAAAGCCAACGTCAGTTCCTGTCCGGCCGCACTGGCCCGGTAACCGACACCGACGAGCTCCATTTCCAGTTTGTACCCTTCGGTGACTCCCTGGACCATGTTCGCAACGAGTGCACGGTACAGTCCGTGCTTCGAACGGTGCTCCTTCTCATCGCTCGGACGTGTGAACGTCAGAACGCCATCCTCCTGCACCACCGTGATGGCCGGATCAATCTCCTGGGTGAGTTCGCCCTTGGGGCCCTTCACCTTGACATTGGTACCCTCCACCGTGACCGTCACTCCGGACGGAATCGTGATGGGGGCTTTGCCTATACGCGACATGGCTTATTAGCTCTGGATCTCAGTAAACAGTGCACACCACTTCTCCGCCGATGTGCATGGCGCGCGCTTCTTTGTCCGTCATGAGGCCCTTCGAGGTGGACACGATGGCCACACCCAAACCGTTGAGCACCCGCGGCAGTTCCTCCGCTCCGGCGTACTTCCGCAGACCGGGGGAGCTGATGCGCGTAATTTTTGTGATGGCCGGGCGCTTCGACTTGGCGTCGTAGCGCAAGGCAATTTTGATAGAGCCTTGCGGCCCTTCCTCCACGAACTTGTAGTTGAGGATGTACCCTTTGTCGAACAGAATTCGGGTCATTTCCCGCTTCATGTTCGAGGCAGGAATCTCCACGACCTTGTGGCCGGCCGCTTGGGCATTCCGGATACGGGTCAGGTAATCGGCGATAGGATCGGTATACATGCGATTTTCTTCTGCAAGTGTGGATTACCAGCTGGCCTTTTTCACGCCCGGAATCTTTCCGAACAAGGCCATCTTCCGGAACAGCACCCGGGAAATGCCGAACTGGCGCATGTACCCGCGGGGACGTCCCGTGACGAGGCAACGGTTGTGCAACCGCACAGCTGCGCTGTTCGGTGGAAGCTTTTGCAAGCCTTCCCAATCGCCGGCTGCCTTCAGAGCGGCCCGCTTCGCTGCATATTTGGCCACCATACGAACGCGCTTGCGCTCACGGGCCTTCATGGACTCTTTTGCCATCTCAGTTCTTCTTGAAGGGGAAGCCAAATCCTTCCAACAGCGCCTTGGCCTCCTCATCGGTGCGCGCAGTGGTGACAATCGTGATATCCATGCCGTTGAAGTGCTTCACTTCATCGAGGCTGATTTCCGGGAAAATGATCTGCTCCTTCACGCCGAAGGTGAAATTGCCGCGGCCGTCGAAGCCCTTTGACTTCACCCCCTGGAAATCCCGGGTGCGTGGCAACGAGACGGCGATCAACCGGTCGAGGAATTCATACATCCGCTCGCGACGCAGCGTCACCCGAGCGCCGATGGGCATGCCCTTCCGGAGCTTGAAGTTCGACACGTCCTTCGTGGAGAGGGTCGGGACGGCCTTTTGGCCAGCAACCCGCGACATTTCTTCGACGGCTTGTTCGACAATCTTCTTGTCTGCGATGGCCTTGCCTAAACCTTGGTTCAAGCAAATCTTCTCGATGCGGGGGATTTGCATCGGAGACGTGTATTCAAACCGCTCCTTCAACTTCGGGGCGATTTCCTCCGCATACTGCGTTTGGAGACGAGGTACGTAGCTCATCACTTCAGATCCTGATTCGATTTCTTCGAGTAGCGGACAAGCTTGCCCTCTGCATTGCGACGGCGCCCGATGCGGGTCGTCGTTCCGGTGGCATCCACCACCATCACGTTCGAGATGTGGATGCCTGCCTCGGTGCTCACCAGCCCGCCTTGGGGATTCGTAGCACTCGGCTTGACATGCTTCTTCACGATGTTCACACCGGCTACCGTCACACGGTCCGATTTGCGGTCCACCGCTAATACCGTGCCCTCTTTGCCTTTGTTGCCTCCAGCAATGACCTTAACGGTATCTCCTTTTTTGACTTTCAGTCGCTTAAACATGACCTCGAAATCAGAGCACCTCCGGTGCAAGTGAGACAATCTTCATGTACTCCTTCTCCCGGAGCTCACGGGCTACCGGACCGAAGATCCGGGTTCCACGCATCTCGCCGGCAGCGTTCAGCAGCACCACGGCGTTGTCATCGAACCGGATGTATGAACCATCCGCCCGACGCACCTCCTTGCGCGTCCGCACGACCACCGCCTTTGAAACGGAGCCCTTTTTCACGTTGCCCCCGGGGGCTGCATCCTTGATGGCCACCACGATGGTGTCGCCGATGCTGGCGTATCGCCGACGCGTTCCGCCCAACACGCGAATGCAAAGGGCTTCCTTCGCTCCGCTGTTGTCCGCGACCCGCATCCGGGATTCTTGTTGTATCATGACTAGATCCTTCTATTCCTGGTGAATTACTTCGCGCGCTCGATGACTTCCACGAGTCTCCAGCACTTGCGCTTGCTCAACGGGCGCGTCTCCATGATGCGCACCGTATCTCCCACGTTGCAGGTTTCCTGCTCATCGTGGGCCATAAACTTGCTCGTCTTGTTGACGAACTTCCCGTACTTCGGGTGCTTCTCCTTGCGCTCAACTGCCACCACAATGGACTTGTTCATCGCGGTGGACGTCACGACGCCAATCCGCTCTTTGCGCAGGTTGCGCTCGACGGTAGGGGGTGTCTGTTCAGTGGTCATCCTTTCTTGCGTCCGTTGAGTTCTGTGAGAAGACGGGCAATGTCCCGCCGCTTGTTCTTGATTACGGTGGTGCTTTCAAGGCCAGCCACGGTATGGTTGAACCGCAGGCGATCGTACGCGCCGCGCTCCTGTGCAATCCGCTCTGCCAAATCGGCGTCGGACAATTGCTGGATTTCAGTCATTTTCATCACTCTGCGTAATCAGGACGTACCACGAACTTGCACTTTACCGGCAGCTTCTGAGCTCCAAGGCGCAACGCCTCTTCCGCTGTGGCCAACGGCACTCCGTCCACTTCAAACATCATCCGACCCGGGCGCACCGGGGCAACCCAGTGGCTGGGCGCCCCCTTGCCCTTACCCATCCGGACTTCAGCGGGCTTCGCCGTGATCGGCTTGTCCGGGAAAATCCGAATCCACACCTTTCCTTCCCGCTTCATGAAGCGGTTGATGGCGATACGGGCAGCTTCAATTTGGCGTGCCGTGATGAAGCCCACTTCCAGCGTTTTGATTCCGAAGGAGCCATATGCGATGGATGCTCCACGCTGCGCATTCCCCCTGACCCGGCCTTTCTGCTGCTTCCGGAATTTTGTACGTTTCGGCTGTA
>CAZMNI010000179.1:0-4377 GCA_964567615.1 uncultured Chryseobacterium sp. | reverse complement strand
AGAAATTCTTTCAAACTTCTTGTGCTTTTCACCCAACGATTGTGAATTTCTCTATATTAGCGGGCGCTCTCTGTCGCAACTGGACCTCTTGTTTGTTGAAAATCAACCCGTTGAATCGCACATGCGCCGACTTCTGACGCTTGTTCTCTCCGCGACCGCGTTCGCGGGGACCTGGGCCCAGCAGGATCCCCAGTACACCCAGTGGTTCATCGACCCGGTGTACATGAACCCTGCCGTCGCGGGCAACAGTGACCTGACCTGCATTTCTGGCATCTACCGGAACCAGTGGCAGGGCCTGGACCGCGACCCGAAGACCGCGATGCTCAGTGGCCATACCTATGTTAAGCCGTTGCGGGGCGGGGTGATGGCTTCGTTCTACAACGACGCGTTAGGTCAGGAGACGAACAATTTGGCGAAGCTCGGCTACGCTTACCGCCTGCCCGAGTTCGGCAACGGCAGTGTTTTGAGCATCGGGGCTTCGGTCTCCATGTTCAGCAAAACCCTCGGCAACGAGTGGATTGCCATCGACGACTACACCCAAGACAACGCCATCCCGAACCAGCAGGCTTCGGCGAGCACGGTGGACGGCGACTTCGGGATTTACCTGCAGAAGCCGGGGTCGTTCTATGCCGGCTTGTCCGCCACGCATTTGGCAGAAATGGAACTCGGCCAGTTGAGCATCCGGCCCACGCGTCACTACTACGCCATGGGTGGGTACGACCATCCGCTCGACGGGGATTACCTCGTCTTGCGCTCGAATGTGCTGGCGAAATCCGACTTGAATGCCACCATTGTGGACTTGAATGTCAATGTGTTGTGGAACCAAATGCTGTGGGGCGGTGTCTCCTGGCGTCCCGGTGACGCGTTCGCGCCCACCCTGGGCTTCCAGTACGCCATGGAGGACCGCCAGCAAACGTCGTATGCAAAGCAGGTGTTCCGCCTCGGCTATTCCTTCGATGCCACCACCTCGGAGCTCCGGAACTACTCCTCCGGGTCACACGAAGTGTTCTTGAGCTACTGCTTCAAATTCCAGTCCATTCCGGTACAAAACAGGTACGCAAACCCCCGTTTCCTGTGAGTACATACGAAAACCCAACTTCTTGCAGTTTTTTTCGTAACGGATTCTTAACACTCTACTCAGTTCCACGCTCCATGAGAACATTAGCATTCGGAAGTGCGCTTCTCAGCCTGGTGAGCCTCCTAACGGGCTGCATCGGAGGGCCAAACGGCGACCTCATCGGGGTCGAAGGGCGAGAGCCTTGGATCCAGGATAACCCGTACGGGATGAATTACATCCACTACGGCTCTTTCGTGATGGGTCCCAGCGATCAAGACGCTCCATTCGCCGTCATGTCCAAATCCCGGACCATAACCCTTCCGGCATTCTACATGGATGTGCACGAGATTACGAACAACGAATACCGCCAGTTCGTGTATTACGTCCAGGACAGTATTTACCGTGAAGTGCTGGCATCGAACGATTTGGCCGAGTTCCAACTGGTAGACCAGCAAATCGGGGAAATGCCTGAGAGCATGTTGGAGTACCAAAAGGATTTTTACAGCACCCGCTATGGCCGTGACTACTTGCTGAACTGGGAGGAACCCATCGATTGGGTGAACAACGAGCAGGTAGAAGCCTTGATCGGAGGTGAACTGTTCCGTTCTACAAATCAGCGGATGTCCGCTGAACTAGAATTGAATCCGGACAAGCTTATCTACCGGTACTGGTGGATGGATTTGGATCGGGCCGCGCAAACCGGATACGATAACGAATTGAGCGAGAAGTCCGCTTCGTTAGGCGACGGCTCCGTGGACGCTATGTTGCCTTCGGTCAAGCGCCATTCCGATCGCTCTCAGTTCATCTTCGAAGAGAACATCGCCATTTACCCGGATACGAACGTGTGGATGACGGACCACGTATACGCGGACCGCAAACCACAAACGAAAATGTACTTCTGGCACCCGGCCTACGATGATTACCCAGTAGTAGGTGTGACGTGGAGCCAAGCGCGTGCATTCAATGCATGGAGGACCCAACTGATGAGCAACTACAGACTCGCGAATGGGGAATCGATTGTTCAGGAATTCCGTCTCCCTACGGAAGCTGAATGGGAGTATGCGGCGCGTGGGGGATACGAGCAGAGCCCCTACCCTTGGGGAGGCCCATATACGCGTAACCGCTACGGGTGTGAGCTCGCAAACTTCAAACCCATGCGAGGGGATTATGCTGTTGACGGTGGAGTCTACACAATGCCTGTTGAAAGCTATACCCCGAACGAGTACGGCCTGTATCAAATGGCCGGGAACGTCGCGGAATGGACCAGCACCAGCTACCACGAATCGCTTGACGCTCTGTCACACGACCTGAGCCCGGAGTACCAGTACCTCGCATACGAAGGTGAACCTGGCGAAGAAATTCGCTCGCGCATGGTTGTCCGAGGTGGATCCTGGAAGGATATCGGGTATTTGACCCAAAACGGTACCCGGACCTTCGAATACCGTGACGTTCCGCGCTCGTACATCGGCTTCCGAAGTGTCATGTCGTACCTCGGAAGAGGAAAGAGCGTCCGAGACATGGACTCCTGGAACGAGTACTAAGGGAACTCTCTGACATTCGCCTTACGTAGTCAGGTGTGTCCTTTAGGGCAGCCCTCATTTGAAATTGAAATTGAAACCAACACCAATCGTTTACTGACCATGAAACCAGGCAGCAAGTCGTGGAAGAATCTGATGGCCAAACTCTACGGCATCGGGGCTTCGATTGTCATCATCGGGGCATTGTTTAAAATCCAGCACTGGGATTTTGCTTCTGAAATGCTCATTCTCGGACTCGGCACTGAGGCCGTCATCTTCTTCTTTTCCGCTTTTGAAAAGCAGCACGAAGAACCGGATTGGACCTTAGTTTATCCCGAGCTTGCACAGACAGAAGGAGAAAAAAAGCCGGCATCGAAAAAAGCCACTCCCACTGGTTCTGTCACGGAGCAGCTTGATGAAATGCTGAAAGAAGCTAAAATCGAACCTGCTCTCCTGGAGCGATTGGGCAATGGAATGCGCCATTTGGGTGACCAAGCTGCGAAAATGGGCGAAGTTGCTGAAGCTTCCGCCGCTACGAAGGAATACAGTGCTAGTCTTCAGTCTGCATCTGCCAAGGTGGGTGAGTTGACGCAAACCTATGTGGCGGTCAGTGAGTCCTTGACCGGACTTGCGAATGCCTCCTCCATGGGCCCCACGGTGGGCGCAGCCATGAATCAAATCAGCACCAATTTGAACGCCCTGAACGATCTGTACAGCACGCAGGTTCAGCAGCTCAAGCAAAACAACGAGATGTACGCTGGCATGGGTGAACTCGTGCGGAATCTGAATGATTCAGTCGCGGACACGAAAGCCTACAAGGAGAACATTGCCGAGCTTTCTAAAAACCTCTCTGCGTTGAATACGGTGTATTCGAACATGTTGAATGCAATGAATGCCCGCGGCTAAGCCCTTTACGGTTTAACCACGTCACGCAACAACCATGGCAGGAGGGAAAGAAACGCCCAGGCAGAAGATGATCGGGATGATGTACCTGGTCCTCACTGCGCTGCTTGCGCTCAACATCTCAAAAGAGGTGTTGAACGGATTTGTTAAAGTTGAGAAAAGCCTACGTGTCACTCAAGGCACACTGAGCGGGAAGGTGAAGGAGACCATGGGCGAGTTGGAAGCGAAATACGCTACCAACAAAGAGAAAGTTCAGCCCTTCATGACCCAAGCTCAGGAACTGAATAAACGTGCCGCTGAACTTCTTACTTACATCACTCAGCTGAAGGCACGCGCCATGTCTGCGTCTGTAGGGGATTACAAGGAGCAAGAAGCAAAGGGCTTTTCGACCTACCTTGGAAAAGATGAATTCGGAAACGACACGACGCTCAGTCTATCCTACATCGACAAAAAAGACGAGTATCAAAATCTCACTGCCTTTATGGTAGGTTCTGAACCCCATGCTCCACGGCAGGATGAATATTCCGCACATGCACTCCGGGTTAAGATGGAGGAGTTCCGAGAGTACATCAAGGCCATCAAATTCAAGGATAACCTAGGCAATACCCGGGAACTTCCGGATTACATCAAGACCCAGGTTGATGCCGCCTTCCGATTCGAGAAGGAAATGGAAGATGGCAAGGAAGTGCTCTGGGAAACGGCCAATTTCTTTGATATGCCGCTTGCTGCAGTGATGCCCTTGATGACCAAAATGACGCTGGACATTCAGGATGCTCAAGAAGATATTTTGGCTTGGCTTCTCAGTGGCGTGGATGCCCGCAGTTACAAGTTTACCAAGTTGATTCCGATTGTGGTCCCTGACCAGACCTATATCGTGAAGGGAGACTCGATGAAGGCCGA
>CAZMNI010000178.1:0-4437 GCA_964567615.1 uncultured Chryseobacterium sp. | reverse complement strand
CTCATCCCTCATCCCTCACACTGTTTGGCGGCGAAGCCGCCCCTCATCCCTCACCCTCGCCGCTCAGCCGCGCCTCATCCTCCACCGGGGCTTCTTTCATCGACGTGAACCCGACCCAGCGGCATTCGAGCGGGCCGTTGAAGACCTTGTGGCGCACGAACGGCTTCATGCCGATGCGTTTGAGCCCTTCAAGGTCCGGGCTGAGCACGAAGGCCGTGAAGCCAGGCCAGTTGAATTTGATGTGGTCGCCGATGTCCGTGTACATGCGTTCTGCGTCTGCGACGGCCAAACGCTCACCGTAGGGCGGATTGAGCACGATGAGTCCGTCGGGCGTTCGCGGTTCGGTGCGGAAGAAGTCCGCGCGCCCGACCTCGGCGTCGCCGGCAAGCTCCATGTCGGCGAGCGCGGCGCGCGTTTGGACGACCGCACGCATGTCGCGGTCGGAGGCGAACATCGGCGTGGGAATCGGCACGATGTCCTGCCTGAGCTGGTCGCGCACGGCCCACCACGCATCCGGATCGTAGCCGCGCCACTGCATGAACGCGAAGGCGCGCCGGTGCCAATTCACGGGATAGCCGCTCGCTTGCAGCGCCGCTTCGACCGTGAAGGTGCCCGATCCGCACATGGGGTCGTACAGCGGGGTGCCCGGCTGCCAACCGGCGAGGCCGAGGAGGCCCGCGGCGAGCACTTCGTTGAGGGGGGCGACGGCCGCCGGGGGGCGGTAGCCGCGGCGGGACAGGGACTCGCCGGCCGCGTCGAGGGCGATCGTCACCGCCCGGTCCGCGATGTGCAGGTGGATCCGGATGTCGGGCCGGGTGCGCTCGACCGACGGGCGGAGTGCCCCGCGCCGCGTGAAGTGGTCGACGATGGCGTCCTTCAGCCGGAGCATCGCGAATTGGGAGTGCGGGAAGAACCGCGGAGAGTGGACGGTCGCGTCGATGGCGAAGGTGCGGCCGGGGGCGAGGGCGGAGCCCCAGTCCCAATCCGAGGCGAGGCGGTGCAGTTCGTCGGGGTGCTCGGCGTCGAACGCGAGGATGGGGCGGTGCACCGTCAGGGCGTACCGGCTGCTGATGCAGGTCCGGATGAGCGTCTCCATGTCGGCTTCGAAGGCGACGCCGCGGCGCCCCGGTTCGACCGCTGTAGCGCCGAGGGCGCGGAGTTCGCCGGCGAGGAGCTCCTCGAGGCCTGCGAACGTTTTTGCGTGGTAGGCGCTCATCCTCCTTTTTGTTTGGTGCGGAAGCCCCGGGCTTCCAGCAAGGCCGTGACTTTTTTGCGGCAATCTCCTTGGACGAGGATGACGCCGTCCTTGACCGATCCGCCCACGCCGCACCCCTGTTTGAGGGCGCGTCCGAGGGCTTCGAGTTCCGCCTCTGTGCCGGCGAAGTTCTCGACGATGGTGACGGGCTTCCCTGCGCGGTGCTTCTTTTCGAAGGCGACGTACAGGGTTTGGGCCGACGGCGGTGGGCCGGCAGGGGCCGGGTCGTCGTCGTCCGCGAACGGGTCGCGGGGCGCGGAGGGGCCGCTGCTGTAGACGAGGCCGCCCAACGCGTCGCGCCAATCCTCCTGCTTCTTCGCCATGCCCGAAAGGTACGGCGCAACCCGCGTGGCCCACCCTGCGTATGCGCCCCCATGCTGACCCTCCGCCTCCCCCTCGAGCCGCTGCATGCAGCCGCATTCTTGCTCGCCGCAGCGGGCCTCCTCCTGGGCCTCGATGCACACGCCGCGGTCACCTTCCCTGCAGACTTCCCCGCACACGCCGCTTCGCTCGACGTGCTGTGCCCGTGAAATAGCTTCCCTTATCACTTGAGCAGGGCGTCCCCGGAGCAATCCGACGGGCGCCCTTTTTCGTTGTGCCCGCGTTTCTTTGCAGCATGGCCATCCACGACACCGACCTCGAAGACTACTGCGTCCGGCATTCGAGCCCCGAATCCGACGTGCTCGGGAGGTTGCGCCGCGAAACGTGGCTCACCACGGTGCAGCCGTTGATGCTGAGCGATGTGGGGACCGGTCGGCTGCTCGGGCTGTTCAGCCGCTTGCTCCGGCCGACGGCGGTGCTCGAACTGGGCACCTTCACCGGGTATGCCACGGTGTGTTTGGCGGAAGGGCTCGCGCCGGGCGGGCATGTGGATACGGTCGATCCGGACGACGAACGGCATGCGGTGCAGGACCGGTTTTGGGCCGAGGCGGGCGTGGACGCGGTGATCCGCCGCCACACCGGCGCGGCCCTCGACGTGCTTCCCGGGTTGCCGGGGCCTTACGATTTGGTTTGGATCGACGCGGACAAACGCAACACGGCGGCGTACGTGGAGGCGGCCATCGCGCGCACCCGGCCGGGCGGGCTCATCCTCGTCGACAATGTTCTGTGGTGGGGCAAGGTGCTCGAGGGCGACGCTGCTGAAGATCCTGACGCACGGCGCTTGCACGCCCTGACGGCCGGTTTGGCGACCGATCCGCGGGTCACCTCCACCCTGCTGCCGCTGCGCGACGGGCTCTTGCTGCTGGAACGAGCGGGCGCCTGATCAGGCCAAAACCTCTGCCACCGCGTCCGCCGCTTCCCGCAGCAGCACCGCCGACCGCACCTTCAGCCCGGAACCGTCGATGAGGGCCTTCGCCTCCACCGCGTTCGTGCCCTGCAACCGCACGATGATGGGCACTTCGATGTCCCCGAGGTTGCGGTAGGCATCTACCACACCCTGGGCCACCCGGTCGCACCGGACGATGCCGCCGAAGATGTTCACGAGGATCGCCTTTACACTCGGGTCGCGCAGGATGATCCGGAACGCCTTCTCGACGCGCGCCGCATCCGCCGTCCCTCCCACATCGAGGAAGTTCGCCGGTTCGCCACCGCTCAGCTTGATGATGTCCATCGTGGCCATGGCCAACCCCGCCCCGTTCACCATGCAACCGACGTTTCCGTCGAGCTTGACGTAGTTCAAGCCCGCTTCGCCCGCCTCCACTTCGATGGGATCTTCCTCTGAAGTGTCACGCATGGCCGCATAATCCGGGTGGCGGAACAGGCCGTTGCCGTCGAGGGTGACCTTTGAATCGACTGCAATGACCCGGTCGTCCGATGTTTTCAGGACCGGGTTGATTTCGAACATGGTGGCATCGCTGCCCACGTACGCGGCGTAAAGCGCCGTCGTGAAGCGGGCCATTTCGCGGTGTGCTTTGCCGGAGAGGCCGAGGTTGAAGGCGATGCGGCGCGTTTGGAACGCTTGCAAGCCCACCGTCGGGTCCACCTCTTCCCGGAAAATCAGCTCCGGGGTGTCGTGCGCCACGGCTTCGATGTCCATTCCGCCTTGCGGGCTGTAAACGATGACGTTGCGGCCGCGTGCACGGTCGAGCAGCACACTCATATAGATCTCCTTCGGCTCGCTTTCGCCGGGCGCGTACACGTCCTCGGCGATGAGGACCTTGTGCACCTGCTTGCCCTGGGCGCTGGTTTGGGCCGTGACCAAATGGCCGCCGAGAATGCCCGCCGCTTTCTCCCGCACTTCCTCGAGTCCTTTCGCCAGCACCACCCCGCGCGAACCCGTCTCGGTGACGGTGCCTTTCCCGCGGCCACCTGCGTGGATTTGGGCCTTGACGACGAACCACTTCGTCCCGGTCGCGGCGGCGAGTTCAACGGCGGCATTGTGGGCGGCGTCCGGAGATTCGGCCACCCGGCCTTCCTGTACGGCGACTCCGAAGGACTTCAGAATCTGCTTCCCTTGGTACTCGTGGATGTTCATGGCGGCGCGAAGTTAGGCATCCGGCGTAGCTTTCGGGCATGGAAGGAGCGGTCATCTCAGCCCGTGGACTGGTCAAGCGCTACGGCTCCCTGGAGGTCTTGCGCGGCATCGACCTCGACATCGCCTCGGGGGCCATCACGGCCATCGTCGGCCCGTCGGGCGCCGGCAAAACCACGCTCCTCCAACTCCTCGGCACCCTCGACCGCCCCGACGCCGGCACCCTCACGGTCCAAAGCACCCGCGTCGACGCACTCCGCCCCCGCGAACTGGCCGCCTTCCGCAACGCACACATCGGCTTCATCTTCCAATTCCACCGGCTCCTGGCGGAATTCTCCGCACTCGAAAACGTGCTCCTGCCCGCATGGGTCGGCGGCAAGGACGACGCCACTACACGCAGCCGGGCCGAACGTCTCCTCCGCGACCTCGGCCTCGGCGACCGCCTCACCCACCGCCCCGCGGCCCTCAGCGGCGGCGAGCAACAACGCGTCGCCGCGGCTCGGGCCCTGATGAACAACCCCGCGGTCATCCTCGCCGACGAACCCACGGGGAACTTAGACTCCGACAACGCCGAAGCGCTGTTCGATCTGTTCCGCGAACTGCGCGACCGCGAGGGCGCCACCTTCGCCGTCGTCACCCACAACGACGCCCTCGCCGCTACGGCCGATCGCATCGTCCGGATGCGGGATGGACGGATTGAGGACGCGGC
>CAZMNI010000177.1:0-4488 GCA_964567615.1 uncultured Chryseobacterium sp. | reverse complement strand
CAGTATCAGCGACGGGCTTCAAATATGGAATGGACGCTACGCTCACGAGCCCTTCAGACATTGCGGGCAGCGGCACATCGAGTCCGTTCACGGCCTCGCTCACGGGCCTCACCGCGGCCACGCAGTACTGGGCTGTGGGTTACGCGACGAACAGCGTGGGTACGAGTTACGGCGATACGATCACGTTCACGACGAGTGCGGCGGCAGCATTCACCTGCGGCACGTCGACGGTGACGTACGACGGGCATGCATATACGACTGTGCTGATTGGTTCGCAGTGCTGGTTCAAGGAGAACTTGCGCTCGGATAACTACAGGAACGGCAATGCAATTCCAGGAAACTTGAATGACTCCGATTGGTTTTCTGCGATTTCGGGTGCGCAAACAGTCTATGGAGAGGGAACTTCTTCGGTGTGGGGCGGAAGCAGCGATGAAGGGGCGAACCTGGCCACTTACGGCCGGTTGTACAACTGGTATGCGGTAAGCGATGCTGCAGGCTTGTGCCCCACGGGTTGGCATGTGCCGACTGACGCGGAGTGGACGGCGCTGACAACGCATCTCGGTTCGAGTGCAGGGAATCAGCTCAAAGCGGCAACTCCAACTTGGAACGGCACAAACAGCAGCGGCTTCTCGGCCCTGCCCGGTGGCTACAGAATGAGCAGTGGAAGTTTCTACGACCTCGAATACAGAGGGTCTTGGTGGAGTTCCTCTACGTCCGCAGCACCGGGCTCTGCTGTTAGCCGCGGTGTCCGCTCCGATGGTTCCGCGGTATCCTCGACAAACTCGAGCGTAGGCAATGGCCTTTCAGTCCGTTGCTTGCAAGACCCCCCCACCGCCCCCACGGTGGACACGGACGCGGCTTCGTCGGTGACTTCGAGCGCAGCGACGCTGAACGCCACCATCACATCGGCGGGCGGCGCGGCAGTATCAGCGACGGGCTTCAAATATGGAATGGACGCTTCGCTCACGAGCCCGACGGACGTTGCAGGCAGCGGCACTTCAGGGGCATTCACCGCGTCGCTGACGGGACTGACGGCTTCAACCCAATACTGGGCCGTGGGCTATGCGACGAACGCCGGAGGCACGAGCTACGGCGACACGATCACGTTCACGACGAGTGCTGCGGCGTCCGCGTTCACGTGCGGCACGTCGACGGTGACGTACGACGGGCATGCATATACTACCGTCTTGATCGGTTCGCAGTGCTGGTTCAAGGAGGATCTGCGCAACGACAACTACAACGACGGCACTGCGATTCCAGGGAACCTCGACAACAGCACTTGGACGACCACCACGTCTGGGGCCCAAACGGTGTACGACGAAGGCGGGGCAAACGAGGCCGCGAACCTTGCCACCTACGGCCGCTTGTACAATTGGTATGCGGTTACGGACGCGCGGGGTCTGTGTCCGACGGGCTGGCATGTGCCGACGGACGCGGAGTGGACAACGTTAGAGACGCAGTTAGGCGGTTCTTCGGTTGCCGGCGATGCCATGAAATCATCTTCGACTGACTCGCCCCCGTGGGATGGCACGAACAGCAGCGGCTTCTCGGCCTTGCCCGGTGGCTTCCGAGACTACAACGATGGGGACTTCTACGGTCTCGGAAGCATCGGCTACTGGTGGAGTTCCTCTCCGTTCGGATCAGTCGCTTGGTTCCGCTACTTGTACTCTGGTTATTCCGTTGTCGACCGACTCGACGGCTACGTCGAATTCGGCTTTTCTGTCCGCTGCCTCAAGGATTGACGACCCTTTGACTCTTTGACTATTTGACTCTTTTTTCGGCCTTCCCGCCCAGGGGAGGCCGATTTTTTTTTTGCCCGCACCCCTATTCCATCAGCCCACCCACCGCGCCATCTCGTGCTCTAACGAGGCCCCCGAGGCCAGCCCCAGCTTTGCGCGGATCGTCGAGCGCATGGTGTAGATGGTCCGCTCTGTGCACGCAAGTACGGCGGCACAATCTGCTGCCGACACCCGGTGAAAGAGGAGGTGCAGGAGCAGCTGCTCGCGGGCGCTCAACGCACTCCAAGTTGCAGGCAAGTAGGGGGAAAGAGACAGACGCGAGGTGCCCGATTCGAAGGTGCATGCTTCCCAAAGCGCCAGCTGCAGGGACAGCGGTTTGCCGGAATTCGCTGCAGCAATGAGCGGAGTCAGCGAACTCAAACCGGCTCTGCTGTAGCTGGTCCCGGGAGGAGGGCTTGTTTTGCGCGAGCGCCGGATGCGCGTGGCGAGGATGGCGAGTCCGGCCAAGGCGACGAGCCACGCGCCGAACAGGATTCCGAGCTTCCGCAACCCGATGTATATCCACCAGTTGCGGAGCACTTTGAGCTCCGGGAGGGCAGCGAGGATTTCCCCCGGAGACCGGCGGTCTGCCGCTGCAGCAGGAGTCACCAGCAGCCACCACCCTGCGGGAGTGAGTTCGGCGACGGGCTCTCCGGCGATGGCACTGGCTTCTACCAGCAATGCGGTTCGCCAGGGGGCATAGAGCACGCGAAGCGGTCCGAGCAATGCGGCAGCTGCCGCGGTATCCTCCGCGATGGTCGCCTCGCACGCGGGGCGAATCGCCTCCCACTGCGCCACGGTTCCGGTCAGCAAAACCGTTTGGGAAAACAGCCCGATGCCCTCTAAATCGGGAGAAGATTCTGCGCGCTGGGCGAGCCAAATCTCCGCCTCGCGCCCGGCCGATGCCGTATCGGAAGCGTGCAACGCACGGACCCACTCCGGGTACACCGCTGCACGGGTTGCGGAAAAGCCTGTGATGGATAGGACCGCCACGAGCAAGGTGGGCATGCCGCTGCGCTTCCACCACGCCGAAAAGGTCTCGCTGGGATCGATTTCGAGCCGTTTGCGCAAGGCAGAGCGCACATTGAGGACGTGGCCAGGGGTGCGATTCACCGTTGCCGCAATGGCCTTTGCTTCGATGCCGCGCGCGCTCATTTCCAGGATTTCCCACTCCAGCGAGGTCAGGCCCAGGGACGCTTGGGGGGAAGGTTCGTCCGCCGCAAGGGTCCCAGCGCGGGCACGGGCCAGCCGGTCGGTCCACCCGTGGGCCACGGTGCCGGCCACAATTTGGGTCCGAAGGGCCGCAAGCGCGCTGACCAAATCCTCCTCGACCGGGTCTGCTCCTGCTTCCACACGTCGCCTGCCCTCGCGCATGTGGCGAACTGCCAGCCATGCGGCAACAGCGAGGGTGCACAGCAAGAGCCCCCACAATGCCATTCGGCCGTGCCGCAATGCATACCCCACGAAGGGGTCGCTGCTGCGCTCATTGTCTGGTATTGTAACGAAATCCGCTAACATTCCGAACCGTTTCGCTGCAACCAAATAGGCCCAGGCATGCTCCTGTGCATTCCCGTTGGATTCCCATGCGATGGGCCAAGAGGTCGGAAGGAGCAGGGCGTAGTCATCGGGGAGCGACAATTCGGCAACCGGCGCTTGCGCATTGAATGCGATTTCGAAGGCGGCGTGTTCCTCGTGGAATAGCGCGTACAGCACGGAGGTCAGCAGAAAATCCGGTTTCCCGAGGATTTCGCGTTCCATGGCCACATAGGTCGAACGCGCCTTTGCGGTGTCATTGCACAGTACTGCTGCCGCTAAGATGTTGTGCTCCAGCATGTGGCCCAAATCCGGGTGGAACCCTTGGGCAACCCAGTCGGTCCCGTCGGCCCAAACGCCTCGACCGCGCTCTGCAACTTCGAGTGCCTCCTGGCCTTGCCGCAAAAGCAAATACAGGGATGCCAAGTTGTTCAGCAACAAGGGGCTGACCACTTTCTTCGAGGATTGCACTGCTTGCTTGTACGCTTCCGCAGCCGCTTCCAGGTTTCCCAATTGCTGCTGGCAGGCCCCCAAGGCGGTGTAGGCAGGAACTTCCCACCGGTCGTAGGTCGCGGCCTTTTCGAACTGCACGGCAGCTTCTGCGTAAGCGCGGTGGACAAAGGCCGCAGCTCCGATTTGGTAAGCTAAATGCGGCAAAGCAGGGGCACAGCCGGGCGGCATTTCCAGCGTGCTCACTTCCTTCGGATAGGTTTTTCCAGGTGCCGATCCCCAGGCTGAGGCGATGAGCGTAGCGCCGATGGCTGCATCGTCGCAGGACCCGTTTGCATGTCCCGCGTGGTAGAGCGCACGGCCGCGTTCTAATCTCTGCGATGGCAATTTGAGCTGCTCATATTCCGATTGCAGTTTTTCAGTCAGCCGGGAGTCAACCGGTTGTCCGGCGTGAACGGCAACCGGGAGCAGGAGGAGAAGCGCGCGCATGGTGGCCCCGAAGTACGGACGGAACGTGGAGGAACAGCCCCCTCCGACATATCATATCTCGGCAGACATGATATGCACGGCACATCATGTCACGGCTTCAGTTGGCTTCATTTCGGGCGGTGAACGCAGCAAGCGCACAACGCATCGGGGCACGCGGACCGCATGTATTCCACCACGAGCGGAACTTACACGGTGTCCAGGCGGCTCTGCGGCGTGAGATTTCGGCATATAAACCGCT
>CAZMNI010000176.1:0-4544 GCA_964567615.1 uncultured Chryseobacterium sp. | reverse complement strand
ACAGGCCCCGGGAGTCGTTCACAGCGTACCCATTGTACAGGCGGCCATACGTCGCAAGGTTCGCAGGATCGTTGTTGTACACCGCCTGCGCCCCAGATCCCGTAGAAGTCCACTGGCTTTCCGTCAAATTCCCCGGAATCGCATCCCCGTTGCGGTAGTTGTCGGCGCGGAGGTTCTCCTTCAACCAACACTGATTGCCAATGGCTACAAGTGCATACGTGTAGCCGTCGAATGTCACCGCTGTGGATCCTCGGCAGGGGTCCTCGTCGTCACCTGCACCCTCCGCTTCCCACTTGGGAGAATACTGGGCTCGAACAACATGCATTCCACACGGCACAACCAACAGGGCAAAGAAGCATAGAAACAGCCGCATGGATCTAAAAATGTGTTATTGCAAGAATAATGCACCAATACCAACCCCAATCTCGCCCTCAATCCCGTCTCCGTTCTCAACCTCGCCCTCAATCTCGTTCTCAATCTCAATCTCGTTCTCAATCTCAACCTCGTTCTCAACCTCAACCTCAACCTCAACCCCGTCCTCAATCTCAATCTCGCTCCATGTCCCTCGCCACGTCCTTCTCCTTCAGGCTTTCCCGCTTGTCGTGGAGCTTTTTGCCGCGGGCGATGGAGATGCGCAGCTTCGCGTAGCCCGAGGGGGCGATGTAGAGGAGGGTGGGGACGATGGTGACGCCGACGTCTTTGAGTTGTTTGGCCAACCGGCGCAATTCCACCTTGTTCAACAGCAACTTCCGCGGACGACGCGGGTCGTGGCCGGCATAACCCGCATTCGCATACTCGGCGATGTGCATGTTGTACACGTAGAGGCCGTCGGTTTGGAAACGGCAATAGGCCTCCTGGATGCTCGCCTTGCCCGCCCGAATGCTCTTGATCTCCGAGCCCAACAGCTGGATGCCCGCCGTAAACTCGTCGGTGAGGAAGTAGGAAAAGGCCGCCTTCTTGTTCCGGATCTCCACTGCCATGAGCGAAAGGTACGGCGTACCTTCCGGCCATGGACGCCCGCGCCTTCCCCAAGGTGGACCTGCACTGCCACCTCGAGCTCGCCTTCCGCCACGCCACCATGGCGCGGCTCGCCCACCCCACGCCCCTCGACGACCTCCTCGTCCGCGTGCCGATGGGCTCGTTGCCGGACGTCCTGAACCGTTTTCTCGCCGTGCGCGACCTGCTCGCCTCCGAGGAATTGCTCGAAGAACTCGCGTTCGAAGCCGTGGAAGACGCGTTCACCCGTTCGAATGTGCGCATCCTCGAATTGCGGTATGCGCCGAGCTTTTTGCTCGAGAAACACACCCACCTGCAAGCCGACCGGTTGCACGCAGCCATCGAACGCGGCGTGCGGCGCGCAGAAGCGGCCTACCCGGTAGCCACGGGGCTGATTTGCATCCTCCAACGGACAAAAACGGCCGAAGAGAACGCGGCGTGGACCGACTTCGCGCTGGAGCACCGCGGGAGCTTCCTGGCGCTCGACCTCGCCGACGACGAAGTGGCGTTCGGGGCGGGGCCGTTTGTGCCGCTGTTTGAGCGGGCGCGGGCGGCGGGCCTCGGCATCACCGTACATGCCGGCGAGCCCGCGGTGCCGGGGATAGCGCGGAATGTGCGGCATGCCGTGGAGGAGATGGGGGCGCGGCGCATCGGCCACGGGCTGCAGGCCGTGCACGATCCGGAGGTGGTGGCGCTGCTGGCGGAGACCGGGACCGTGCTGGAGCTGTGCCTGACGAGCAACGTGCTGACGGGGGCGGCGGCGGACTTCCCGAGCCACCCGCTGCGCCGGTTGTTCGATGCGGGCGTGCGGGTGACGTTGAACACCGACGACCCGGGCATCATGGATACGGACATGAACCGCGAGTATGCGTTGGCGGCGGCGCACCACGGCTTCCGGGCGGCGGAGCTGGGGCGGTGCGCGCAGTGGGCCGCGGAAGCTTCGTTCGTGCCGGAGGCGCGCAAGCGGGAAGTTTGGCCGGCATGAGCGGGCGGCTGCGTCGGAGCAGGCGGGCGGGACTCACCGGGGCGGGGCTGGCCCTTGCAGGCCTGATCGGCCTCCTGCCGGCCCAAACCCCCACCGTAGGCACCCTGCTCAACACCCCCTCCTCCGTGGACGGCTACACGCTGTTTGCCCCGACCGGCGCGCGCACGACCTACCTCGTCGACAACTGCGGCCGGCTCGTGCGCTCTTGGGAAAGCGACCACCTGCCCGGCCTCGTGGCGCGGCTGCTGCCCGGCGGCATCTTGCTCCGCGCCGGCCGCATCCCGGCCCCGGAATTTCAGGGCGGCGGACTCGGCGGCATCGTCGAGCGGTTCGCTTGGGACGGTACGCTGCTCGATGCCTGCCTGCTCGCCTCGGACAGCGTGCACGCCCACCACGACGTGTTTCCCCTGCCCGGCGGGACCTACCTCGCCGTCCAATGGGAGCGGCACAGCGCCGCGGAGGCCATCGCGCGCGGCCGCGACCCGGAACTCACGCCCGAGTGGGTGTGGTCCGAACGGGTGGTGGAAGTCGATCCGGAGACCTGCGAGGTGGAGGTGGTGTGGCGGGTGTGGGACCACCTCGTCCAAAACACCGACCCGGCCCTGCCCGACTACGGCGAGCCCGCCGACCACCCCGACCGGTTCGACATCAACTTCGCCGCCGCGCTCAGCGGGGGCGGCATGGGGCCCGGCGGCGGCGCGTTGGCGGCGGCGGACTGGATGCACGTCAACTCGGTCGCCCTGCATCCCGAAAGCAACCTGCTGCTGCTCGGCAGCCGCAAGTGGAGCGAACTCTGGGCGGTGGACCGGGGGAGTGGTCAGGTGGTTTGGCGCTGGGGGAATCCGGAGGCGTACGGGCGCGGGACGGCGGAGGACCGGCGGCTGTGGGGGCAGCACGACGCGCAGTTCGTTCCGGGCGGGGTGCTGCTGTTCAACAACGGGTGGCAGCGTCCGGAGGGGAGTTTTTCGACCGTCGAGTTCATCGCGGTGCCGGAGTTCGATGGGGGCGCGGTGCCGGGTCCCGGGGCGGGGACGTGGGGGCCGGAGGAGGCGACGGTGCTCTACCCGGCCGCGCTGGATCCGGAGTTTTTCTCGCCGAACTTGAGCGGTGTCCAGGCGTGGCCGGACGGGGGGCTGCTGGCTGTGGAGGGGGCGACGGGCCGGGCGACGGAGGTGGATGCGGCGGGCGAGGTCGTGTGGAGCTACGTGGTGCCGGTGAACGGGGACGGGCCGATGGCGCAGGGCGCCGTGCCGGCGGGGAATTCGGTGTTCCGGATGTACCGGTACCGGGCGGACGGGCCGGAGTTGCAGGGGCGGGACCTGGCGCCCGGAGCGCCGATCGAGACCGGAGGAGATGCGTCGGGCTGCACGACCTATCCGGGCGCGGCGGGCGCGGCAGTGGTGGAGGCGGCGGCTGATGGGTTCGGGGCGTTTCCGAACCCGGCGAGCGGGCCGGTCACGCTGTGGGGGCCGCCGGGCGCACTGACCCGATTCTCCGTCTTCGATGCGGCCGGAAAACAGGTGGACCGCGGTAGTTTTGAGGCGGTGGGGCAGTGGGATGCGGCGGCGGCGAGCCCGGGCGTGTACACCGTGCTGTTCACGTCGGACGCGCTCCCGATGCCCCGGGCCGTGACCGTTCTCGTTGCACCTCGTTGAACTTTTGACATGCGGAACTTTTTGATTCTGGGGCTTTTGATCCCCGCAGCTGCGCTGGGCCAAACCCCCACCGTAGGCACCCTCGCCTTCGTGCCCGACTCCGTTTCGCCGGGCTACACGCTGTACCAGCCCCACAACCAGCCGGACGCCTTTTTGGTCAACTTCTGCGGCGAGGTGGTGCACCGGTGGGAGGCCGCTGACACGCTGCGCCCGGGCAACTCCGCCTACCTCCTCCCGAACGGGGACCTCGTCCGCGCACTTCGGCCCGCGGTGACGTCGGGCGACGCGATTTGGGCCGGCGGCGGCGGCGCCACCATCGAACGCGTCACCTGGGACGGCACCCCCGTCTGGAGCTTCACCCTCAACTCGGCCACCGAACGGCTCCACCACGACTTCGTGCCCATCCCCGGCGGCAACGTCCTGGCCCTCGTGTGGGAAGCCGTGGATTCTGCGGCTGCGGTGGCCGCCGGTCGCCTCCCCGAGCTCGTCGGCGCGGGCGGACTTTGGCCCGAGAAAATCATCGAAATCGCCCCCGACGGCACTGGCGGCGCACAGGTCGTCTGGGAATGGCGTGCGTGGGACCACCTGGTCCAAACCACCTCGCCCGACCTCCCGAACTACGGCCTGCCCGCCGACCATCCGCACCGCATCGACGTCAACTTCGGCACGCCCGAGACCGTCGCCGCCGACTGGCTCCACGCAAACAGCATCGACTACCACCCGCAGCTCGGCCACATCCTCGTCAGCATCCCCACCTTCGACGAGGTGTGGATCATCGACCATGCAGCTCCGGAGGCGGGGTTGATTTGGCGCTGGGGCAACCCAGCGGCCTACGGCGCCGGCACCTCCGACGACCGCCAACTCCACTACCAACACAGCGCCCACTGGATCGACGGCCTCGGCCTGCA
>CAZMNI010000175.1:0-4560 GCA_964567615.1 uncultured Chryseobacterium sp. | reverse complement strand
CCAGCACCCCCGCCCCCGCGCCCATCCCCACGAACGCCACGTCGAACACCTCCGCATCGAAGCGGTCGGAAGACGGTGGGGGAGGGTGTTTGGGGGTGGGCACGGTGGCGGATTTGAGCGAAGGTGGTGAGAATCTGTTTGTTTCCGGGATGGGGAGTTTTTTTTCTGCCGGACATACCATCCGTTCATCGCGGCGCGTTCTTGAAGTGAAGCATCCCGAAGCACGCCGCAAGGCGCGCTACCAACCGAGTGTCGGCACCACGGTGGTTCTACGATGCGGACCCCTTGCGGTCAAAATGCCGGCCTTGCGGCCCGGGTTGCTGCGTGGGAGTTCGATTTCGAGGTCAGGATGCGTCAGACGGCGCTGTTCAACCTCTAAATCTTCTCGTCATGCGTGCTTCACCCCAGACGTCTCGGACGTCATTCACTTCAGAGTCGGTTTCAGAAGGCCATCCGGACAAGGTGGCCGACACCATCGCCGACGCCGTGCTCGACGCGTACCTCGCACAAGACCCGGACGCCCGGGTGGCGTGCGAAGTGCTGTGCAAACAAGGAACCGTGGTGATTGCGGGCGAAATCGATGCGCAGGCATCGGTGGACCACGCCGCCGTCGCCCGGGAGGCGATTGCCGCAATCGGCTACACCGACGAGGCGAAAGCGTTTTGCGCCCAGCGGGTCGAGGTGGTGGATTTGGTCGGACGCCAGTCCGGAAACATCGGCCAAGGCATCGTGGCCCGCGGCGAGCTCGGAGCAGGCGATCAGGGGCTCATCTTCGGCTACGCCACGGACGAAACGCCGCACCTCATGCCCTTGCCCCTCGTGTGCGCCCACGAACTGATGGCGGAGTTAGCCCGGCTGCGCAAGAGCGGGGAGCTGGCTTGGTGCGGGCCGGATGCGAAGGCCCAAATCACGGTCGCGTACGACGGTGACCGCCCCGCCGAGCTCACCCATGTCGTCCTCAGCACCCAACATGCCGCCGACAAGCCCGTCGCGGAAGTTCAGCGCTGGCTCACCGAGGAATTCGTCCCGCGCACCCTCGGGTCCCGGTGGCATTCCGGCATCGTCGTCCACGCAAATCCGGCGGGCGCCTTCGTCGAAGGCGGGCCAGAGGCGGACTGCGGAGTCACCGGCCGCAAAATCATCGTCGACAGCTACGGCGGCATGGCCCGGCACGGCGGCGGGGCCTTCAGCGGCAAAGACGCCACGAAAGTCGATCGGAGTGCGGCCTACTTCGCCCGGTTCGTGGCCCGCGCCATCGTCGAACGCGGCCTCGCCCGCACCGCAGAACTCGGGGTCTGCTACGCCATCGGCCGTGCGGAGCCGGTCGCCCTGCGCGTGGACACCCGGGGCACCGGAGACGATGCGGCGGCGCTGCATTTCGCAAAGACCTTCGATTACCGCCCGGCGGCCATCATCGAGCGCCTGGGCCTGCGGTCGCCCCTCTACCGCCGCACGACGAACTACGGCCACTTCGGAAAAGCTGATTTGCCATGGGAACGCTGAAAGTTGGAGCACCTGGCCCGGCGGGGATGCCGCTCGGGTCGTACCTCGCGCACATCGGGGTGCAGGGCTACGGAGCCGTGGAGCCGGTGGTTTTGGCGGCGCTCATCAGCGGCGATCCGCTGCTGCTGGTGGGGCGCGCTGGGACGGGCAAGACCTTCTTGCTCAATAGCTTGAGCGAGGTGCTCGGGCTGGAACACCGCCACTACAACGCGAGCATGATTTCGTTCGACGACCTCGTGGGCTTCCCGGCTCCCGATGGGGCAGGGGGGGTGGCGTTTTTGCGGACGCCGGCGACAGTTTGGGGCGCAGAATCGGTCCTGGTCGATGAGCTCAACCGCTGCCGACCGGAACATGCGAACCGCTTTTTCAGTCTGATCCACGAGCGGCGGTTGCAGGGTCTCTCTTTGACGGAATTGCGCTACCGGTGGGCGGCCATGAATCCGGTCGAACCGGACGGAGGCGAGCTGTACGTGGGATGCGAGCCTCTGGATCCCGCTCTGGCGGACCGGTTTGCGTTCGTCATTCGGGTGCAGGACTGGGCCGAGCTGACCGAGGAGGAGCAACGTGCAGTGGCGGATCCGCGGGGCGACGGGGCCGTGTCGTGCGACGGCGGGGCGCTGAAGGCCTTTATCGCCGAGCGGGAAGCGGTGTTCGCGGCGCTGGTTGCCGCCCCGCCGGAAGCGGTTGTGCGGTACTGCACGGTTGTGGCGACGGAGTTGAACGAGGCGCACCACCGGATTTCTCCGCGGCGGGTGCGGCAGTGGGTTCGCAACGCCTGTGCGCTACTGGCGGCTGGGCTGCCGCTGGGGGAGGAGGCGCTGCGCACGATGCTGCAGTGGAGTTTGCCGCAACGCGCCGTGGTGCCGCCGGACGAAGCCGTGGTGCGCGCGGCCCACCGCGTGGGTTGGCAGGCCAGCGGCGGTGTGGCCGAGGGCGAGTGGCTGTTCCGGTTCCACCGCGCAGGGTCCGTGCGCCAAGCCGCGTTGCTCCGGGAAGCGCCCCACCCTGACACCGGAACGCTGGCGGTGGCTGCCGCCCTGGACCGGTTGGAGCCGGCTTGGCGCGTGGCCTTTGCGTGGGCGGTTTTGCCGCGGCTGATGGCGGCCGCGGAACCAGCCGTAGGTACCGAGGGGCTCAACGATTTGGCCGAGCATTGCCACGGTTGCTTGCACATCGACCGTGAAATCCGGTGGCGGGAACCCACCGGTGGCGAGCCGCAAGAAGCGGTGGTGCCTGCGCTGGCGGCGGCGTTGGCTTTGCCCGCATGCGAAGATGAGCAGCGCCGGTCGCGGTTTGCCCACCTCGTCAGTGCGTTGTTGGCTGCCAACATCCCCGTGCCGCTGGATTTACTCGCCCTGTATGAAGACGACTTCAACGCCTACTGGAACGCATGAGGCCCATTGACAACCGTCGCCAAACGCTCAAAAGCAGCGTTTTGCGGGCGAACGACAGTGCCGAACCGGGATTCCGTGCCCTGCTGCGCGTGCGGCTGGAACCGGGCGAAGCGGACTGCCAGCTGCCGGACCTCGAGGCCCTGGAAGCCACGGCCGGGCTGCCGGCCATCTGTGCCTTCGTGCTCCCTGCGCACCTGGTGCCCGAGGAGTTGCGGCCGCCGGTGGCACCTCCTGCGCTCTCTTTGGCGGTGCTGGCCCGGTGCGGCAAGTGGCTCTACGATCCGCGCCGGCCCTTCGTGCGAACCTCCGCCCGCCTCGAGCGGGATTTGGTCCTCTTCCTTCCCGCTATCCTCCCATGAAGTACACCGAACGCTACCTCCGGGATTTGCTCGCCGCGGTGGTCGAGGAAGAGGCGCTCGCGTGCCGGGCCGTCTTGAAGCTGTGCGGCCTCGAGCTCACAGAGGCGGTGCCTTCCGCTGCGGTGACCCTCGGGGACCGCCCGTTGCTGCAGTTGAATCCGGTGTTCCTTGCGGAGCATTGCCGCTTCGACGAAGACGTGCGGTTCGTGCTCTTGCACGAGTGCATGCACGTGGCGCTGCGGCACACGGTCCGGTTCAAACGGATGACGCCGCAGTTGAACATCGCCCTGGACATTGTCATCAACTCGTTCTTGTGCAGAAAGTTAGGCGCTTCAGCAGAGGCCTTTCTGATGAACCTTTACGGGTCGTCTACGGGGTGGGCCCGGTTGCTCGCTCCTCCGCCGATGTTGAACGGCATTGAGCGCTTCAGCGTGAACTCCAGCGGATCGGCATTCGAGCGGCTGCACTGGGAGCTCTGGAGCCGTTCAGGCCAAAACACCTTCGAAGACATATGCGACCTGCTTCCACCCGGGGTGGAAGTAGCCGGTAACCTGCTGCTGGGCAACCACGAGGACGGCGCTGCGGACGCGTTTACAGAAGCGGTCAAGGACCTGCTCGACGGCTATGGAGTGGGTCAAGACGTGTCCGAGGGGCTGTTTGCCGATCCCTACGAAGCGCAGGCAAGTACCCAGCAGCGGAGGGCAAACCTCCGACAGGTGCTGCGCCGCGTGCTCGAGTCGGGTGAGGCCATGCGCCGTGAACGGCAGACACCGGACACGTTGATGCTGCCGTGGCATGCTCCCCGGGACCGCCGGATGGCGTTGGCGCAGTCCGCCGGAATCCTGCCGTTCAGCCCGCACGATTTGCCTGCACCGGCCGGGGGCAGCGTGCAGGTGTACGTCGACGTCAGCGGCAGCATGGGTCACCTCCTACCGGACCTGCTGGGGGTCCTTCAGTCCTTCGCACACGTGGTGCGGCTGCCGGTGTACGCGTTCAGCACGGTGGTCGAGCCGGCCAAGTGGAAGCACGGTCGCTTGAATGCCAGAAGTACCGGGGGAACGCGCATCGGCTGTGTGTTTGAGCATTGCCAGCAGTCAGGAACGAAGCGCGCGCTGGTGTTCACGGACGGCTACGTGGAGGCGTGCACGGTGCCCCCCGGACTGCACATCGAAGCCGTGGTACCCTTCAAGGGCTACGCCGACACGCTCCGCGAATCCGGGGTGTCGGTCACCCACCTTCCCCAAGCGCCTTAGCGCACGAGCAGCCGGGCGGTGCGGCCGGTGGCGGTTTCGCGGACGAGGAGG
>CAZMNI010000174.1:1393-4565 GCA_964567615.1 uncultured Chryseobacterium sp. | reverse complement strand
ATTGGGATTGGGATTGGGATTGGGATTGAGGGGGACCCAAATGGGAGGCGGGATGATATTGCACAAGCGAAATATCCGAAATTTGTTTCGTTTGTTTCGTATATTTGCTCGCGAACAAGACCCATGGAAACCCCGCTTCATACCTTGCCCACCGCGTTGGATTTTGGCCACATCGCCCGTCAGTTTCGCTTGGCATTGGAATCCCATATGGCGTCAGCCAATGTGGTAGGCCCTGCACCGCAGCTTCCTGCCGAGTGCAGTTCCCTTCAACCCGACGGAGCGCTTCTCAACCGACTGATCGACTTTTTGCGCAGCATCGAAACAGCGGAATTTCGTTCGAGCGAGGGTTCGAAAGCGACCCTTACGACACAAGATGTTGCGGAAATTCTGGGATGTTCACGTCCTCACGTGGTAAAGCTTCTTGAGCAAGGGACCATTCCATTTTCAAAAGTCGGCAGCCATCGGCGGGTCTGCATGGAAGACGTAGCTGAATACAAGCGCTCTACCCGGGAGCGGCGGCGGCAGGCGCTCATCCAACTGATGCAAACCGATGAAGAGCACGGACTTTATTGGGAATGAAGTGATCCAAACCCCACAAAAAAACGCCCGTCCACCGGAGTGGACGAGCGCTGGATGTCGGGGCGGCAGGATTCGAACCTGCGATCTCCTGGTCCCAAACCAGGCACCTTAACCGGACTGGGCCACGCCCCGAACTTCCGGAGAAGCGAGCGCGAAGATAGGACGAAGTCGGTTACCGCCGGCCCCGTTTCGTTCCGGTTTCGAGGCGGGTGCGGACTTCGCGCCGCACAAGGGCGGCGAGGCGGGCATCGTGGGTGGCACAGAAGTCTGCCACCGCCGCAGGGTCGGGGCCTGCCCACTCGCGCAGCGCCCAGCTCAATCCCTTGATCATCATGGGAGCGCGGTCGTCGAGGGCGGCCTCGCAGACCCACCGGGTGCGCGCGGAGTCACCGGTTCCGCCGCGGGCCCGGGTATTGAGGGCGATGGTGGCCGTGAGGGTGAGGCGGCGGTACCAGGGGTCGGGGTCGTCGAGCCAACGGGCGATGAAGCCATCGCCGATGACGCCCGTGCGCCAGCACGCGCCGAGGACGAGCGGCCCGAAGGAGTCGGTGAGGACCCAGTTGTCGATGTGGGCGCCGAGGCCAGCAGGGCCGCGGTCGAGGTCGGTGGGGGTGAGCGTTGCGAGGGCTGCGTGGTCGCCATCGAGGAGGAGGTGGGCGAGCAGGGCGGCTTCGAAGAGCCCGGAGTGGACGAGGAGGGCGGCGAGGTCGGCGCGGGCGCGGGGCGGGAGGGCGCGGAGTGCGGAGCGGTGGGTGCGCAGGGTGGAGCGGAGGGCGGGGACCGAGGCGCCGCAGAGCGTGAGGGCGGTGGGGTGGTAGCCGGCGCCGTGGGCGGCACGGGCGGGGTCGGAGGCGCGCAAGAGGTCCGCGATGAGGTCGCGGGCGAGGCCTTCGGGGTGGTGGGTCATGGCCGCAAAGGTGCCTACTTTCGCGGGAATCCATGAAGAGCAAGCAGCCATGACAGACCTCGAGATTGCGCGTGCAGCGACGCCCCGGCCCATCGGGGCGGTGGCCGAGCGTTTGGGCATCGCAAGCGATGCGATCGAGCCCTATGGCCGGTACAAAGCGAAGCTGCCGCTGGAGCTATTGCGGGAAGAATCGATTGAAAACGCACGACTTGTACTGGTCACGGCCCTCTCTCCTACCCCGGCTGGCGAGGGCAAGACGACGACGACCGTGGGGCTGACGGACGGACTGAACCGCATCGGGGTGCGGGCGGCGGCGGCGCTGCGGGAACCGTCGCTGGGCCCGGTGTTCGGGATGAAGGGCGGGGCGGCGGGCGGCGGGCGCGCGCAAGTGGTGCCGATGGAGGACATCAATCTGCATTTCACGGGGGATTTCTCGGCCGTGGAGAAGGCGAACAACTTGCTCAGCGCCTTGATAGACAATGCGATTGCCTCGACCAAATCCACCCTGGGACTGGACCCGCGGTCGGTCGTTTGGAAGCGGGTGATGGACATGAACGACCGCGCACTGCGGTCCATCGTCACGGGCCTGGGTGGCAAATCCGGCGGCGTGCCGATGGAGGCAGGCTTCAACATCACCGCGGCTTCCGAAGTGATGGCCATCCTGTGCATGGCGCGGGATTTGGCGGACCTCAACGCGCGGCTGGAGCGCATTTATGTGGGCGACCGGTTCGACCGGACGGCCGTCACCGCCGGCGACCTCGAGGCGGCCGGGGCCATGACGCTGCTCCTGCGCGACGCCATCCGGCCGAACCTGGTCCAAACGCTCGAACACAGCCCCGCCTTTATCCACGGCGGACCCTTCGCGAACATCGCCCAAGGCACGAACAGCCTGCTCGCCACGAAAATGGCGATGAGCTATGCCGACTGGGTGGTCACCGAAGCGGGCTTCGGGGCCGACCTCGGGGCAGAGAAGTTCCTGAACCTCAAGTGCCGGGCCGGCGGCATCGCGCCGCGCGTCGCCGTCGTCGTCGCCACCGTGCGCGCCCTGAAGTACCACGGCGGCGTTCGGCTCGCCGACCTCGGCACCCCCGACGCCGACGCCGTGCGCCGGGGCCTCCCCAACCTCGAACGCCACCTCGAATCGCTCGCCGGCTTCGGCCTTCCCGTCGTCGTCGCGCTCAACGCCTTTGCCAGCGATGCGCCCGAAGAACAGGCCGCGGTCCTCGACGCGTGCGCCGCGCTCGGCGTGCCGGCCGCGCTGAACAGGTCGTGGGCGCTCGGGGGCGAGGGCGCCGTGGATTTGGCCGCGGCGGTCGTCGCGGCCGCCTCCCCCACCCCGATAACCCTGCGCCACACCTACGCACTCGAGGACGATTTGCAGGCCAAAATCCATGCGGTCGCCACCCAGATCTACGGCGCCGACGGCGTGGATTGGGCCCCCAAAGCCGCCACCCAAGCCGCCCGCTTCGCCCAACTTGGCCTCGACCGCCTGCCCATTTGCATGGCGAAAACCCAAAAATCCCTCACGGACGACGAGTCGCGCATCGGCCGCCCCACCGGCTTCCGCATCACCGTCCGCGAATTCGAAGTCGCCGCCGGCGCGGGCTTCCTCATCCCCATCACCGGCACCATGCTCCGCATGCCCGGCCTCCCCGACCGCCCGGCCTCTGCCGGCATGCGCGTCGA
>CAZMNI010000174.1:0-1293 GCA_964567615.1 uncultured Chryseobacterium sp. | reverse complement strand
AGGGACGAGGGCGGTGGGTAGGATGTGGGGCGGGAAATTGCGAGATTCGACCCGAACGTAGATTCACAGCGCGAAGCGCCTCTGAACCCTCAACCCACAGCGCGAAGCGCCCCTGAACCCTCAACCCTCGGCGCGAAGCGCCCCTTACACTGCCATGTTCCCTCCATTGAATTTGCCGCCCGTGGAAGGGCTTCGGCGTCGTCCCGCGGGAAAGGCGGGGGGCGGCGAGGATGTGCTGTGCCTCGTGCGGAAGCGGTGGGTGGCGCTCGAGCCGGAGGAGTGGGTGCGGCAGCATTGGGCCGCGTATTTGCGGGCGGGGCTGGGGTATCCGGCGGGGTGCATGGCGGTGGAGGTGCCGCTGGAAGTCAATGGGTTGCAGAAGCGGGCGGACCTGGTGTGTTTCGACCCGTACGGCAAAGCGCTGGTGCTCGTGGAGTGCAAGCGGCCGTCCGTGGGGTTGGGCCAAACCACGCTCGACCAGGCCCTTCGTTACCGTTTGGCCTTGCCGGCGGCCGTCGTGATCGTGTCGAACGGACTGGAACACCGCGCGTGGGATTGCCGGACGGGCGAGCCGCTGCGGGACCTTCCGGGCTACCGAAAGGAGGAGCAAGCCGGTGCGGGCCGGTGAAAGTTGCCTATTTTCGCTGCGCCCTTCAGGCAACCCACGTTCAGCATGGTCATTCAGGACATCCTCGCCATCGCCGGCAAGCCCGGCCTCTTCAAGATCCTCTCTTCGAACCGCACGACCCTTGTGGTGGAATCGATGCTCGACCGCAAGCGGATGAGCATCCCCGGCACGGTGCGCGTCAGTTCGCTCGGCGACATTACGATGTTCACAACCGGGGACGACCTGCACATCCGCCACGTACTCACGCGGATGCACGATCATTTGAAGGGCGCCCAAGGCATCGACCACCGCGCTGAGGCCGGTGAATTGCGTGCGTTCATCGACGCCATCATCCCGGAACTTGACCACAACCGCGTGTACAACAGCGACTTGAAGAAGCTGATTCAGTGGTACAACACGCTGGTGGTGCAGGGGGCGTTCCCGCTCGAGATGCGGGAAGACCTCGAAGCAGCAGCAACTTCAGAAGGTGGTGCGGAAGCGGATGCTGCAGCGGCAGGTGCGGCTCCGGCGGCGAAGTCCGGTGCGGCGGCAGCGAAAGGCACGAAAGGCGCGAAGTCAGCCGGCACGAAAGCTGCGCCGAAGTCTACGGCACCCAAGGCCAGCGCGAAGAGCGCACCGGCAAAAGCCCCGACGCGGGTGGCCGGCGCGAAGAAGGGCGGTTGATT
>CAZMNI010000173.1:0-4595 GCA_964567615.1 uncultured Chryseobacterium sp. | reverse complement strand
CTACCCCCAGACAGTGATTTCGGCGGGTACGAGGCGATGTGCGGCAGCTTGGCGCCGGACGCCTCGAACGGCACCATTGAGTTGATTTACCAGCGGGACTACGAGCCCGGGCTGCACGTGCGCGGCGACGAGGACCCGGTCGACCTGAACGACATCGTCCACCTGCGCTTTTCGGTGGACGGTTTGAACGACTGTGCCGACGTGAGCTACGAGGATTGGGTGGGCGTACCCGAGCCGATGCAGGCGACGCAGTTGCTCGTGTATCCGAACCCGGCACAGGATGTGGTTTCCGTGGTCATCGACCGTCCCGGACAACACGAGGTCACGGTACGGAATGCGACGGGATCGGTGGTCCAGCGCTTCACAAACCGCGCACGGGTGGAGACCCTCGACGTGTCGGGTTGGGCTGCAGGGGTGTACACCGTGGAGTTCATCCAAGGTGCAGAGCGGGCCGTGCTGCGGCTTGCTGTCCAATAACTTGATTGCCAGAATCGAAAGGGAAACGGCCTACCGCGAGGGGGCCGTTTTCTTTTGGTCCATCTCGTGGTAGAAGGCTCGGCAAGGGCGGTACCTTTCGCCCATGCGCGTTGAGTTCATCGGCATCGGGCAGGAACTGCTCATCGGCCAAGTCGTCAATACGAATGCGGCGTGGCTAGGTGCCGTGCTGCGCAAAGCGGGCCTGACGCTGGAGCGTGCGTGGACGGTTCCGGACGAGGCGGAAGCAATCCGCACGGCACTCGACATCGCCCGCGCGGTTTCAGACGTCGTCGTGCTCACGGGCGGACTCGGGCCGACGCGGGACGATGTGACGAAAGCGGTACTGGCGGAGTACTTCGGCATGCCCCTCGCGCACGATGCGGCACTTGAGGCCAGGTTACGGAAGTGGTTCGAGGACCGCGGGTTGCCGTTTCTGCCGGTCCAAACCGGGCAAGCGATGCTTCCCGCCGGATGCACAGTCCTCCCCAACCTGCGCGGCACGGCCCAAGGCATGTGGTTCGACCAGGACGGCAAAGTGACCATCAGCTTGCCCGGCGTCCCGTACGAGATGGAAGGACTGGTGTTGGAGCAGGTGGTGCCGCGGCTGCAAGCTCGGTTCGCATTGCCGGCCACGGCAGACACGACACTCGTGTACCAAGGCATCGGGGAGTCCTTACTCGCGGACCGCATCTCAGACCTCGAGACGGAGTGGACGGCGCGGGGCGTGTCCTTCGCGTATTTGCCAAACGGGTCCGTGGTCCGATTGCGCCTTTCTGCTTCAGGGCCGGACGCCGCGGTAGGCGTTGCCGCCGCGGTGCATGCGGTGCGCACCCGCACAGAGGATCGGCTTTTAGGTGAGCGCGACGCTTCCCCGGCGGAGTTCTTCGCTGAAGCGCTGAGCGTGCGGGGGATGCGCTGTGCCGTAGCGGAATCGTGCACGGGCGGGGCGTTAGCGGCGGCCTTGACGGCGATTCCGGGTGCGAGCGGATGGTTCTTGGGCGGCGTAGTGCCGTACACCGAATCCATGAAGACCGCCTGGTGCGGGGTGCCGCCAGGGCTCCTCGAGCGGCATGGGGCAGTGAGCGAGCCGGTAGCTCTGGCAATGGCTGAAGGGGTGCGGGAGCGGACCGGAGCGGACCTTGCCGTTGCCACCACCGGAGTGGCGGGGCCGACCGGGGGCACAGCGGAAGTGCCGGTGGGCAGTGTTTGGATCGCCGTGGCGACAGCGGAAGGCACACGTGCGGAGTTGTTCCGGTTCGGCAACGACCGGGGCCGGACGGTGGCCCGAGCCGTGCAAGCCGCCTGCGCACTGGCACTGCGCGCAATTCCCGCGGCGGACCGGTAAAAAAGGGGCGGGCGCGGTTGGAATTTGGCAGAAAATGCAGTTCCTTTGCGCTCCTTAAAAAGTGAAGCGATGAGCCGCGTTTGCCAAATCACCGGAAAAAAGGTCATGGTGGGGAACAACGTCTCCCACTCGAACCGCAAGACGAAGCGCCGCTTCTACCCGAATCTGCAGAAGAAGCAGTTCTTTGTAGAGGAGGATGGTTCGTTCATCACGTTGCGCGTGTCGGCCGCTGCCATGCGGACCATCGACAAGCTCGGCGTGAAGGCCGCCATCGCGAAAGCGAAGGAAAAAGGCATTTACATCGAGAAGTAACCAGCCCAGGGCTGCGACCGCATAGAAGGCTGCCTCCGGGCGGCCTTTTTTGTAGTCGATCGGGCAGCAAAGAGGTGGGCTGTTGCGCCGCACCCGTGGTGGGTCAGTAGCCGAAATTCCTGCGGCGCAGGGCCCATTCTGCTGTCAGCAGGAGAAGGATGAACACCGCCAGGGGCACCCAGCGGATGAGTTCCTGCAATTCCGTCTCGTCGTGAACCAACCGCACGGGCGGGGCGGCTTCCAGCACCGCAGCAGCCGCGGCTTCTGGTGCAAGGCGTTCCAGTGGACCGAGGAACGTCCCACCGGTAGATTGGGCCATGCGGTGGAGCAAGGCATGGTCTGCAGGGCCTACGGAGAGCTCGGCGAGCAGCGGCTCGACCACGAAAGAGCCGTTTTCTGTGAGCGGTGTGCCCGCACACGAACACCGGGCAGTGTACCGGTAAACGCCCGGGGCCAGGCGCCCCAACTCAAGGCGGTAGGCTCCATCAAACTCAGCAAAGGAGTACGCCGTTCGGTTGTTTGCCTCGTCAATTAATTCAAGGGTCACGGTTTCACCGGCCAACGGATCCAGCGCCGCATCGTACACTTCTGCCGTGAGTTCGACCGGCTCGTCTTCTTCGATGCGGGAAGGCACGCCGATCCGGAACCTGCGCACATCGTCGCGCGACGTGAGGTACTGCAAGGTCCGCTGCACCAGCCCATCGAACTCAGCAGTGGCGTCGGAGCGCATCTGTTCGTCGATGCGCAACCGCCACCACCCTTCGCCGACGAGCAGCCCTTCACGGACGCGTTCGCCGTCGGAGACCGCAAACAGAGCCGATTCGGTAGCGATGCTTCCTAAACGGGCTTGGGCCACAGGGCTCCACGTCGCCCCGAGTCGCACGGTTCCCATCGGGGCCAGCAAGGGCGGCGTATCCGTCCAAGTGGAGGCGAGCGCAGGAGAAAGTTGGAACTGCTGAAAACCCGTCGCCAGCCCGATGCCGACACTGTGGGTGAGGCCTGTCCCGCCTTCGAGCGATGTGCCGGTGGGCCAAACGGATCCCGAACCGGCTGGCACCATCCACAGCACCGGCTTGCCCGACCGCTTGACCGCGTCGGCTTCAGCGGCGCCCAGTCCGTGCGCAACGACGACATCGGCCGCTGCAAGGGTGCCGGCAAGGTCGGTGCGTGCACCCGGCCCTTCAGCATACCATGCGGACACCTCGGATTCCACGCGACCGCAACTTTTGCCGACCGCACCCAAATCGGGATGGGGCGCACGCCCTGCGAGTACGACTTTGCGCCGCTTTTCCAGCACCTCGACGAAGAAGGTGGCCGCGTTGTTTGCGGTGTTGCGCTCACGTGAGTCGGCGCTGACGCGGACTGCATAGCGCTGCATCCCGGTGCGAGAAGCGGCGACGGAGAAGGCAAAGCGCTTCGATTCCTGGTCGGAAGCCGGCGACCAAGACGCCGAGGCAAGAGGTGCACCTCCGGGACCGACCAGGTCCACCGTGATTGCCGCGCCACGGGAGGCACGTGCTTCGACGACCGCTTCGACGGGAAACGTGTTGCCGAGGTAGGCGATGCGGTTGTGGTCCACGCGGGAAACCGCGCGATCAAGCACGGTGGTGGTGTCCCCGAGGCCGACGGCAAAGAGGGGAGCAGAGGGCAGCGTGGCGCCGAACTCGGGGTCCGGTCCGCGGTTCGTGCGTCCGTCCGTGAGCAGCACCGTTGCGCAGAGGTTGCGGTTTGCGTAGCGGTTCGCCACATCCTGCAAGGCGCCACCGAGGTCCGTACGTGCACCATCGAACTGCAAGGACTCAGGTGCAGCAACTTCGCTCACATCCCCGGCAAAGCGGTAGAAAACCACGTCGACATCGGACGCTTCCGCTGCGGTGCGGAAGGCAGCGGTCCACGAACGCAGTGTGGCAGCCGTGGCTGCGGAATCGGGGCCGTAGACTGCAGAGGAACTCACGTCCACTACCACGGCAACTGTCGGCCGTTCTTCGATGTGCTCGGTTGACCGGAGCAAGGGGCTCAGGAGCAGGAATGCAATCACTCCGACGGCGAGAAATCGCAGGGCCGCGAGCGTGTAGCCAAGGGGAGTTCTGCGGTTTGCGTAGAGCACCGCTGCGTAGGCCGCAGCGGTGGTGCAAACGAGCAGCCACTGCCAGCCCGGGGCATCCACCACGAGCGCTGCACCGAGCAGCGGGTGCGTGAGGAAGGCGCAGCCGGGCATGGGTCGGTTAGGCGGTGATCATCCCGCCGTCGACACGGAGGGTTTGGCCTGTGATGTAGGCGCTCATGTCGCTGGCAAGGAAGACGCAGGCCTGGGCCACGTCCTCGGGGGTGCCGCCGCGCTTCAACGGGATGGCTTCGCGCCAACCTTGCACCGTGGCCTCGTCGAGGGCACCGGTCATCTCGGTCTCGATGAAGCCGGGGGCGATGGCGTTGCAGCGGATGTTCCGGGAGCCGAGTTCCA
>CAZMNI010000172.1:0-4654 GCA_964567615.1 uncultured Chryseobacterium sp. | reverse complement strand
GCCGTCGAGTACCGCAAGCCCTGAGTGCCGGAATCGCCCGCGGCACGCCGGCGGTTGCGCTCCTCTCCGACTTGGCGGCGGATTTCCTGCTGTGCTTCTTCCGGCAGGTGGATGATGTCCTTGCAGGCGGGGCTGCAGGTGCCCTCGTAGGCCTCGGCGCATGCCGTGCATTGGATGAACAGCAGGTTGCACGCGAGGTTTACGCAGTTCACGTGGGTGTCGGCGGGTGCGCCGCATTGGTGGCAGTGGGCGACGATGTCGTCGGTGATGCGCTCGCTGAGCCGCTCGTCGAAGACGAAGTTCTTACCGATATAGCGGTTTTCGAGGCCTTGTTCTGCAACTTGGCGGGCGTAGGAAATGATGCCGCCGTCGAGTTGGTGTACGTTGCGGAACCCTTTGTGCTTCAGGTAGGCGGAGGCCTTTTCGCAGCGGATGCCGCCCGTGCAGTACATCACGATGGGGCGGTCTTCCTTGCCTTCGAGCATGCGCTCTACCAACGCAATTTCTTCCCGGAACGTGTTGACTTCCGGCGTGATGGCGCCGCGGAAGTGGCCTACCTCGCTCTCGTAGCGGTTCCGCATGTCGATGAGGATGGTGTCCGGCTCCGCCGTGAGGGCGTTGAAGTCCTTCGCCGTCAGGTGGATGCCGGTATTCGCTGCGTCGAAGGACGCATCGTCTAAGCCGTCCGCGACGATTTTTTCACGCACCTTGATGGCCAAACGGAAGAAGCTCTTGCCGTCGTCCACCGCTACGTTCAGCCGCAACCCGTCGAAGCCGGGCAGCCCGTAGAGGTGCTCCCGGAAGGCCTCGAAGCGGTCGGTCTGGACGGAGATTTGGGCATTGATGCCCTCCCTCGCCACGTACGTACGACCGAGCACCCCCAGCTCCATCCACGCGGCATAGAGCTCATCGCGGAACACCTCCGGTTCCTCTACCCGGAAGTACCGGTAAAAGGACACGGTGGTCCGGGGCGTCGGATCCGTCTGCAATTTGGCCTTCAACCGGCGCCGGTCCTCGTGATTGCGCAACCTGTGGTCCATACACGAAAGGTACATTAACGTCGATTAACGGACTTGACGCACGGCAGACCTGCCCATTTGCGTTCCTTCGTTGTCATGAACGCAAGCGGCATGTTGGAATTCAGTAAGCGCGTGCTGTCGAAGGTGAGCTTCGACCGGCACCTGTTCGCGAAGGAGCTTCGCAAGTGTTTGAACTACCTGAATGCAGAGGAGTTGCGGATGTTGCGGGACTGGTGCCTCGGCCGGTACGGCTCACGGTACGGCGACGTCATCGACGAGACCTTCGCCACGGTCGCCTGGGGCTGAGCCCTTGCTCGCCTCCGGTAGGGGCGGAAGGCCGAAGACGGCGCGGAGGTTGCGGCGCAGGCCGGTGTAGCCCGTCCGCTTCACGGCACTGTGCCGGAACAGCTCGCGGAAGGCCTCCTCGCTGAGGTCCTGCCAGTCCGATGCCGTCAGGCCCCACAAGGCCGGGTTCGGCTCGAAGGCGGGCTCGCGGTGCGGGGTGGCGTGGCGGTTCCACGGGCACACTTCTTGGCAGATGTCGCATCCGAAGGCCCACCCTTCGAGGCGCGAGGCCACGGGCTCCGGGATGGGGCCGCGCAGTTCGATGGTGAAGGTGCTGATGCAGCGCGAGGCGTCCACCACGGCGGGCCGGACGATGGCGCCGGTGGGGCAGGCATCGAGGCAGCGGCGGCAGGTGCCGCAGTGTTCGGTGGCCGGCGGGTCGGGCGCGAGGTCGACGTCGAGCAACAACTCCGCGAGGAAGTGGTAGCTGCCGCGCTTCCGCGTCAGCAGGAGGCCGTTCTTGCCGATCCAACCGAGGCCGCTCCGCCGGGCCCAGGCACGTTCGAGCACCGGCGCTGCATCGACAAACGCCATCCCCCCGACCTGTTCGCCCCATTCCGCGCGCACCGCATCGAGCAACCGCCAAACCCGGGTCCGGACCACCCGATGGTAATCCCGTCCGAGCGCATAGCTGGCAATCCGCGGCGCCTTCGGGTCCAGCGGCCGGCGTGGGTTGTGGTAGTTGTACAGCAACGTCACCACGGTGCGCGTGCCGGGGACGACGCGCCTCGGATCGAGCCGCTCGTCGAAATTCCGCTGCATGTACCCGAGTCCGCCGTGCATCCCGCTCTTCAGCCATGCCTCCAGCCGCGGCGCCTCTTCGCTCAAAAAGTCCGCCCGCGCAATCCCCACTCCGTCGAAGCCCAACTGCAGCGCAGTTCTCCGCAACCACGCCGCACGTTCTGCCGCCTGCACCTCGTGCCAGCCCATCTCATTCGCCGAAAAGCCCGCCCGTCGCAGCGAGGGGGAGCCGCCCGAGGTGGCGGTAGGCCGCTTCCGTCGCTTGGCGCCCACGCGGCGTCCGCATCAGCAACCCTTCTTGGATGAGGTAGGGCTCGTAGACCTCCTCCACCGTGCCGGCATTTTCGCCGATGGCCGTAGCTATGGTGCTCACGCCCACCGGACCGCCTTTGAACTTGTCGATAAGCGTCGTCAAGATGCGGTTGTCCATCTCGTCGAGGCCCAGGCGGTCCACGTGGAGCGCATCGAGGGCGTACCGCGTGATTTCCAGCCCGATGCGCCCGTCGCCCTTCACGGTGGCGAAGTCGCGCACCCGGCGCAGCAGGGCATTTGCAATCCGCGGTGTGCCCCGGCTGCGCGAAGCGATCTCGTACGCCGCTGGCTCTTCGATGTGCACTGCGAGGATGTCCGCGCTTCGCATCACGATGTCGGTGAGCGTCCGTGCGTCGTAGTACTGCAGCCGCAGGTTGATTCCGAAGCGTGCCCGCAGCGGAGCTGTGAGCAACCCCGACCGCGTGGTCGCGCCGACGAGCGTGAACGGATGCAGGTCGATGGCGACCGTCCTGGCATTCGGGCCGGTATCGATGACCAAATCGATTCGGTAATCCTCCATGGCGCTGTAGAGGTATTCCTCCACCACGGGGCTGAGCCGGTGGATCTCGTCGATGAACAGCACGTCGTTCGGCTCGAGGTTCGTCAGCAGCCCGGCGAGGTCGCCCGGTTTGTCCAACACCGGCCCCGACGTGGTCCGAATCGCAGCGCCCATCTCGTTTGCGACGATGTTCGCGAGCGTCGTCTTCCCGAGCCCCGGGGGGCCGTGCAACAGCACGTGGTCGAGGGCTTCGCCCCGCGAAACGGCCGCCCGGATGAAGACCCCGAGGTTCTCGAGTACCGCCTGTTGGCCTGTAAAGTCCTCCAAGCGGGCGGGCCGCAACACGCGGTCGTACTCCCCCTCTCCGGACGACTCAGCCGCACCCCGGACGTCGAATTCCGCTTCGTCGCGCATGTTCCGAATTTACGGCACCTCGCCGCGGAACAGCCACGCATACAGCCCGCCGCGGTAGAATTCGCGGGCAATCTTGCCGTGGTCACAATCGGGGTGCAGCGTGAGCATGCACGGCGCATCCTCCCGGCAGGCCTTCACCGCCTCGTGCATCTTCACCGATTCCGCATGCGGGACGTGCCGGTCCAGGGTGCCGTGTTGGATCCAGAGGCGGGTTTCTGCAAGGCCACAGGCCAAACCCTCCGTCCCACCCCCGCAGATTGCCACTGCCGCCTCCACACGGTCCGGGTAGGTTCCCACAAAGTCCATCGTGCCGTACCCGCCGAGGCTCATCCCGGCGACATACACGCGGCACGAATCCGTCCCGTACAGCCGCTGCGCCGCCTCCACCACTTGAATGACCTTTTCCGGCTCCCAGCGCTCCCCTGGCTTGAGCTGCGGGGCCACTACGAGCGCCTCCACCTCCAACCCCCGCTGCATCGCATCGATGGGGCCGTACTTTTTCACCTTCGCCAAATCGGTGCCAGACAGGCTGCGGCCGTGGAGGAACAACAGCATCGGAGCGCCGCCTTCGAAGTAGGCGGGATCCTGCGCAACGGCTAGAAACGGATACGGAGCCGCGCTGTGGTGGGTGTGGACGGTTTGGGCCCTGCCGAGCAGCGGCAGGGAAAACACCACCCCTACCACCGCCCAAAAAACCTGTATCTGCTTGAATCGCTTCATCGGAGAGCCGGCAAGATAGCCGAACGGCTCCACCGCCGAAGCAATGGAGCCGTTCAAGCCGACCCAAAAAATCCCAACCGGGAGGTCAGTGGATGTGCTCGCCCGGCAGCGCAGCCACCGTTTGGGGCACAAAATCTGCCTCGTGCGCAGGATTCGAATAGTCGTATGCCCACCGGTGCACCTCCGGCAAAGCCCCAGGCCAGTTGCCGTGCACATGCTGCACGGGCGTGGTCCATTCCAACGTGTTCGACCCCCAAGGATTTTCAACCGCCACCTGGCCGCGGAAGATGCTGTGGAAGAAGTTGAAGAGGAAGAACACCTGACCGACCGCACCGATGATGGCAAACGTCGAGATCAACGGTTGCAAGTCCATCACGGCGTCGAGGAAGGGGAACTCAGAGTAGTCGTAGTACCGGCGCGGCGCACCTGCGATGCCCACGAAGTGCATCGGGAAGAACACGCCATATCCCGAGATGAGTGTAATCCAGAAGTGTGCAAAGCCCAACTTCGTGTTCATCATCCTGCCGAACATCTTCGGGAACCAGTGGTAAATCCCGGCTAACATGCCGAAGATGGCACTCATGCCCATCACGATGTGGAAGTG
>CAZMNI010000171.1:0-4696 GCA_964567615.1 uncultured Chryseobacterium sp. | reverse complement strand
CGATTACGGTTACCTGTGCCATCCCCGCGAAAGTACGCAGACCGGGATGGTTCAGTTCTTTTTGATGGAATCCACTTGGTTCCGGGAGAACCTTATGGATGTGCAGAGCGTATCCGTCGGTGCAAGCAAACCCATGGAACCGCTTATCGTCAATTTTGCTCCTACCGGAATGATACCGATGAAGGACCAGGTGGAATCTGTTCCGATTTCTCCGCAGGAGATTGTCGAGGAAGTCCACCAGGCCTACGAGTTGGGGATTACAATTGCCCATTTGCATGCGCGCAAACCTGACGGGACTCCCAGTTCTGAGGCGGCGGATTACGCTCTTATTCTGGAAGGTGTAAGGAAGCACTGTCCCGATTTGGTGGTCTGTGCCTCGTTGAGTGGAAGATCCGTAAGCGACGCCGCAGCCCGTGCAGAGGTGCTTTCCTTGAAGCCGGACATGGGCTCGCTCACGCTCAGTTCGTTGAACTTCGTAAGGCAGGCGAGCGTCAACGCTCCTTCAACCATTCAAGAGCTTGCTCACCTCATCCACGAGGCAGGTGCCCGGCCGGAGTTGGAGGTGTTCGATTTGGGCATGGTCAATTACTTAAACTATCTCATTTCAAAGGGTTTAGTTGCTCCTCCGTATTACGTAAATGTCATTTTGGGAAACATTGCTGGGGCCCAATTGAATGCGGGGCATCTGGCTGCACTGGAGCGGGATTTGCCAGCAGGTGCTCTTCTGGTGCTGGGCGGTATCGGGCAGCAGCAGTTGGATGCGCACTTGGTGGCGATGGGCCTGGGTTGGGGCGTACGGGTGGGATTGGAGGACAACATCCATTGGGACCGCCGACGCGAGCAGGTCACTGAGAACAGGCTTCTGTTGCGCAGAATTCACGAGTTGGCAGAAATCGCACAGCGGCCCATCATGCCTTCGGCTGCGCTGGGCCAAATGGGTTTCTACAACCGGCATCGGGCACATGGCATTTGATCTAACCCTTCTTGGATTTAGTCCTTTGAGTTCTCCTGTTTTGGCAGAGCTTGCAGCGGAAGCTTGGGCCGTACCGGCCGAGCAGCTGCGCATTCAAATCGTTCACAACCTGCCCATGCCGGTTGAAGACGGCTGGCCGGAAGGCTGGCCTGAAACGTCTTGTATCGATTTGGCTCGGTGGCAACCGGGGCCCGAGGATGGAATCACCATGCCGGGCGTTATGCATGAGCCTGCCGTTTCAGAGGTGATGAAGGCGGTGATGGCGGCCACGGATTTCGACTTTTCACACCTCGGGATCATTGTGCATCCGAGTGCATCCATTGCTCCGTCCGCACAGCTCGGACCCGGCACGTGGGTTCACGCGATGTCGACGGTCGCAGCGTTCAGCCAGCTCGGGCCGTGCTGCCATGTCAACCGGAATGCCTCTGTGGGACACCACAACCGGTGGGGAGCTTATTCCCGCATCAATCCCGGTGCGCATACGGCCGGGCTTTGCCAAATCGGGGCCCGGGTGACCATCGGGATCGGTGCAGCCCTGCGCCAGGGCGTGCACGTGGGAGACGGCGCCACCGTGGGCGGAGGAAGCATGGTGTTGAAACATGTTGAGGCAGGCGCAACGGTGGTCGGGAATCCCGCCCGACCCCTGGTAAAATCAGCTTCGAGCTGAGTTGCGGGATTCGTTCGCAAAGTCGGTCACAGCGCGGATGACGGTGTGGATTTGGTCCTCCCGCATACCCGGCCAAATCGGCAAACTCACCATCTCAGCAGCCCACCGTTCGCTAACAGGGAATGCTCCCTCTTTGTAATTGAGGGCTGTACATGCTTCTTGACGGTGCGGCGGGATAGGATAATGGATCAAATGCTGCACACCTACTGCATCGAGTAACTGCTGCAGACGCGGTCGATTTGACACCCGCACTATGTAGAGATGATGCACAGGGTGTGCGCCCGTCCGATGGGGCAAAATCGCCACACCTTCTAAGGACTGAAAGGCAGCATCATAGGTGTGGGCAATGGCTTGACGTTCCCGGTTCCACTGGTCCAAATACCGCAATTTCACACGCAAGAACGCCGCCTGCAATTCGTCGAGCCGCATGTTGTAGCCGGCCTCGGTGTTCACGTACTTCTCCCGGCTTCCGTAGTTCCCGAGTGATCGGGCTTGCTCAGCAAGTTCTATTGAATTCGTGGTGACCGCACCACCATCGCCCAAGGCGCCTAAGTTCTTTCCGGGGTAAAAGCTCGTCGCATTTACCCGTCCCCAGCTCCCGGTAGGTCGACCCATCCACAACGCTCCTTGGGCTTGTGCGTTGTCTTCGATGACCACAAGATCCATTTTCTCCGCCACTGCCATCAGTTCGGTCATGTTTACGGGATGTCCGAAAAGATGAACGGGCAATACGGCGCGCGTTCTCCGTGAACAATGGGCAGCGAGCGTTGCGGCATCCAGCAGACCGGTTTCCGGATGTGGATCTACCAGGACAGGCTGTGCCCCCACATGCATCACTGCCAAAACTGTGGCGATGTAGGTATTTGCTGGTACAAGGACCTCATCGCCCGGACCTATCCCGGCTACTTCCAAGGCAAGCCGCAACCCATCGAGTCCGTTGCTGCAGCCGACTGTCGCCTTGACGCGATTGTAGGTTGAAAATTCTGCCTCGAAGGCTTCCAGTTCCGGCCCACGCACGAACCAGCCAGAACCCACTACCCGGAGATACGCGGCGTCCAGTTCCTCCCGGATGGGTGAAAGAGCTGCTTCCAAGTTGAGAAAAGGGACATGGATCATGCAGGGGAGGGCAGCTTTTTAAACTTAAGGAACTCCCTCCAGGAGCAGAGGTAGTCATCTTCTGAGAAAAGCTCAGATGCTAAGACCAAACACACACCTCCCGGTGAAAACGAGCGCAATTCATTCCATACACCCGCACACACCAGGAGTCCTTCATCCGGACGGTCGAGACGCACAAGGCGTACATTCCTGCCGTCCTTGAGGATTACTTGAAACGATCCGCGCACTGCGACCAAAAGTTGCACCAATGTGCGGTGCGCATGCTCTCCTCGGACGACTTCGGGTGCTGCATCTTGCATGAAGTAAACCCGACGGACGGGGAATGGTACCAGCTCCTTGGTCGTCCAGCCTTTTCCACCGGTCGGGCAAGAGATGTGTTTGCAGTCTTCGGCACGGGAGGAATTGGCATCTATCATTTTGCACCGAAAATGCGCATCGTTACCGATTGTTCAGAGCAGACCTTGAACCAGTAACTCGCTGAAGGAGGTAGGTAGATTCCCTGATGTGACTGGTTTAAAAGGAACTCGTGCGCATCCTCTTCAGGACATTGCACATGGACCTTCACCTCCCCAACGAGGGCGAAGAGGATGGTTTCTCGCCCTTGTCCATGGTCTTCCTGGGTCCCCCAATCCACCTGTTCGATGGCAAACGGGCACCCCGTCCCTTCCTCGATAAACACGAGAAGACCTCGGTGGTCTCGGGCCTGGCCGAATGACAGAAGTTCAACGTGGGAGTGCATGAGATGCGAGCAGCCGCTTTTGAAGGAAGTGGCCTGAATAGTCCATAAATCCGCGCAGTGCGGCCTTCGGTGCTTGAGGTGTGGATTCTACCAACAAGCGGTACGCTGCGCGGCGGTGCGGGGTTTCAAAGACTGTGATTTTTGACCAAAAATGCTTCCAGCATGCGCGGAGCACTTCCTCGTTTGCCACCAAGCCTGAGTCCAGTAGGATGAGTTTCGCCCGCAGACAATCCAGAGCAACTCGAGAGGCTTGTTTGATCTGCACCGAATTGCTGGTGCGGCGGTAATCAACCCAAACTTCCGGCACGTAAGCAAACTTGCACCCGGCCTTTAGAAGCCTGAACCACAGCGGATAATCCTCAATCAAGTACGACGTATCGTACCCGACGCGTACGAGCCACTCGCGCCGGATGGTGGTGGTCATCGCGGTGAGGATGTTGTCGTGGAGCAACTGTCTCGCAAACAATGCAGAATCGATGGTGCCGTCCGGGAGCACCGGCCCTTGCCAACCTCTGGTCAGGCCCAAGGGGCGTTCTGTACCGTGCTCGAACATTTCAGCCAATCCGAACACCACACCTACATGGGGATGTGCGTCCATCCATTCGACCGATTGCTTCAGCCGTTCGGGTCGCATCCGGTCATCGGAGATACCGATGTAATAGGTTCCTTTCGAACGTTCAAGGAGTGCCTGCCGCGTGGCTGCAATTCCGCGGTTTTGAGGGCTTACTTCGAGGGTACAAGAGTAAGAATTTGCTTCGATGTAACGACGAATCAATTCAACACTGTCGTCAGTAGATGCATCGTCGAGGATTAGATGCTCCATCGATTCGAATGCATTCTTCGCAACGGAATCCAGGGTCTCCAAGACTTCCCTGCCCGTATTGTAAACCGCGGTTACGACGCTGACTTGCATGGTATATGCCCCGAAGTACGCTGTTGCTAAGGGTGAGGTTGCACATCGAACGCGTCTATCGTTCGATGTGGACTTCCCTTGGGGTGCGAAGAAGCGTTCGCCCGCGTGAACACGAGTTCAGCAAGGACAACGGCTGGGAAAATCAGTTGACCTCAATACGAACAGGTAACCCCGCAAAACAACTCATCATCACCTGAAGCCTAGCCGATGGAGCAGGCTGCTCCGTTGAATGCAATCAACCGCCCTTCTTCGCGCCGGCCACCCGCGTCGGGGCTTTTGCCGGTGCGC
>CAZMNI010000170.1:3067-4700 GCA_964567615.1 uncultured Chryseobacterium sp. | reverse complement strand
TCCCCATCTTCATCTCGCACATCCGCAGCACTTTCCAAATCATCCGGATCCAGTTCCTCCTCCGCCCGGCCCCACCGCGGCAACCGCAGCCCGCTGAACGTGGAAAACCCATAGTACACCGCCAGCACCGCAGCCAACGTGCCCATCACCAGCCCGCTGCCGGCATGCCCCAGCAGCCGAATGCCTTCCGACGCCAGAAAATGGCCGGTCGCGCCCGCCCATTGGTCCCACGCCGGAACGCCCACGTTCCCGGTCCAAACCGCAAAGCTGCCCGCCACCCACGGCATGGCAACCAGCCACAACAGCGACAGCGCAAACACCTCGCCCGACCGCCGCCGCCCCGTCACCCACGGCCACGCGAGCAGCCCCAGCCACACCGGCAAACTCAGCGCCCCGAGCCCGAAGGCCTTCCTCCCCAGCACATGCGACGTGTGCGCCCCCAGCCCCCCGAGCCAATTCCGGTACACCGGCGCCTCCGTCGCCCCCAAATCCGTCTGCGCCGCGCGCCCGCTCTCCACCGCCACAAAATCCGCCGCGCCCGTGAACAGTCCCGACACAATCGACGTCGCCACAAACAGTCCCACCCCGATCACCAGCACACCGGTCGCCGCCCGGAAACGCGGGTCCGCCCACCGCTTCCGCCACCCCGCCGCCGCCCCGCCGCCACCGCTGCCGCCGCTCCGCGCCGGCCTCGCCGCCGCCGCCGCCCCGCCGCCGCCCCGCCCCGCGGCCTTCGCCGGCTTCGCCGCCGCCGACCGCCGCCCCTTCGGTTCCTCCTCCGGAACGACGACCCGCCGGCGCGGCCCGCGCCCCTCGGCCCGCCCCTCCTCCTCCGGCGCCACCCGCCGCGCCTCGACCACCTCGACGGGCGGCGGCGTTTTCATTCGGTTGCGCCGGGGCTCGGGCGCCGATGCGGGCGCTGCCTGGGCATTGCGGGAAGTGCGAGATCGTAGCATGGTCAACCGTGCAAGCTACAACGGGCGTTCTGCTGCCTTTCGCGCCTTGCGCCCGCCTTTTCAACGCATCGATGTGGGAGAAAGTGGGCTTTTTGCGGGCCAAACGCGACTGCTTGGGATTCAAAGTGGATTGCCTATCTTTGCAGCCCTAATTGAAGGAATCATGGCGAAGAAAGGCAACCGCGTACAGGTGATTCTCGAGTGCACAGAGCACAAGAACTCTGGCGTTCCGGGCACCTCACGCTACGTGACCACGAAGAACCGGAAGAACACGCCGGAGCGGATGGAAATCAAGAAGTTCAATCCGATTCTGCGCAAGTACACCATTCACAAGGAGATCAAATAAGCTGATCCATGGCAAAGAAGACAGTGGCGTCGCTGCAGACCGGTGGTGGTAAGCAGCACACAAAAGTGATCAAGATGGTGCGCAGCACGAAGTCGGGCGCGTACACATTCAAGGAGGAAATCGTCCACAACGACGATGTGAAGGCTTGGTTCGCGAAAGGCTAACCGACCTGACCTCTTCATACCCTTGCAAAGGGCCGTTCCCCCACAAGGGTCCGGCCCTTTTGTACTGAGTACAGTTTCGAGTTTGAGTTTCGAGTTTGAGTTTCGAGTTTGAGTTTCGAGTTTGAGTTTGAAGTCCGAGATTCCCCAACCCCGCCCCCCCACCCCCC
>CAZMNI010000170.1:0-3057 GCA_964567615.1 uncultured Chryseobacterium sp. | reverse complement strand
CACTCATCCCTCACCCTCATCCCTCACACTGAAATCTCGCGGCGCAGCCGCGCCTCTTCCCTCACACTCACACTGATATCTCGCGGCGCAGCCGCGCCTCTTCCCTGATTCGCATGAGCTTCTTCAAACGCCTCTTCTCCCGCTCCGAGCAAGCTGCTGAGCAGAAAGAAGCCCTCGATCAGGGCCTTGCCCGCTCGAAGGAGGGTTTTTTGACGCGGCTTGCACGGGTGTTTACCGGCAGGAGGCGGGTGGACGAGGATTTTCTCGAAGAGCTCGAGGAGGCGCTGATCGGAGCGGATGTGGGGGTGGATACGACCACGCGGATTTGTGAGCGGATGCGGCGACGGGCGCTGATGGAGGCGTACATGGATGAAAATGAGCTGTATGGTATGTTGCGGGAGGAGATCGCGGGGCTGCTTGCGCCGGCGGGTGCAGATGTGGGGAAGGAGCCCTACCGGCTGCCGCAGGTGCAGGCGGGGGTGCCGGCGGTCGTGATGGTGGTGGGGGTGAACGGCGTGGGGAAGACGACGACGATTGCAAAGCTTGCCCACCGGTTCAAAGGGGAGGGGAGGAGCGTGATGTTGGGGGCGGCGGATACCTTCCGGGCAGCGGCTGTGGATCAGTTGAAAGTTTGGGCCGACCGCGTCGGCGTGCCCATTGTGGCCCAACAAATGGGCGCGGACCCGGCTTCCGTGGCGTTCGATACGCTCCAAGCGGCGGTCGCCCGCAACACCGACGTGGTCATCATCGACACAGCCGGGCGGTTGCACAACAAGAAGGGGCTGATGGACGAGTTGTCGAAAATTCGGCGGGTGATGGACAAGGTCGTGCCCGGGGCGCCGCACGAGGTGCTGCTGGTGCTCGACGGCTCGACGGGCGGAAATGCGCTCGTCCAGGCGCGCGAGTTTCTTGCCGCCACCGCCGTGACCGGCCTCGTCATCACGAAGCTCGATGGAACGGCAAAAGGGGGCGCAGTGCTCGCGATTGCCGATTCGCTGCACATCCCGGTGCGGTTCATCGGGGTCGGCGAGAAGATGACCGACCTGCAGGACTTTGACTTGATCGAATTCATCGACAGCCTGCTCCCGACGCCGGCCTAACTTCGTCCCATGCGCACCCGTTCCGCTTCTGCCCGCAAAGTCAACGTCGTCACGCTCGGCTGCGCAAAAAACGTATTCGACAGTGAAGTCCTCATGGGCCAGCTGCGGGCAAACGCCTTCGATGTGGAACACGAAGGGCGCACGGGAGACGCGGGCATCGTCATCGTGAACACGTGCGGCTTCATCGACAAGGCGAAGCAGGAGAGCATCGATACCATCCTCGGCTTCGCCGAGGCCAAATCCAACGGCGCCGTGGACCGCCTCTACGTCACCGGCTGCCTGAGCGAGCGGTACAAAGACGAGCTGGCGGAGGGGATTCCGGAGGTGGACGCTTGGTTTGGGACGCGGGACCTCCCGCGGCTCCTGAAAACCCTCAAAGCCGACTACAAAAAGGAGCTCGTAGGCGAGCGATTGCTCACGACCCCAGCACATTACGCCTACCTGAAAATCGCCGAGGGCTGCGACCGGCCGTGCGCGTTTTGCGCGATTCCCCTGATGCGCGGCGGGCACACGTCCACGCCCATGGAGGACCTGGTGGCACAGGCGAAGTCGCTGGCATCTCAGGGGGTCCGCGAACTCATCCTCATCGCCCAAGACCTGACCTACTATGGGCTGGACTTGTACCGCGAACGCCGGCTCGCAGAGCTCGTGCGCCGCTTGAGCGATGTGGAGGGAATCGACTGGATACGACTGCATTATGCCTTCCCGAGCGGCTTCCCCCTGGATGTGCTCGACGTGATGGCCGAGCGGCCGAATGTGTGCAACTACCTCGACATGCCGTTGCAGCATGCCTCGGACGACATCCTGCGGTCGATGCGGCGCGGCATCACGCAAGCGAAGATGGAGGCGCTCATCGGCGACATCCGCGACCGGGTGCCGGGCATTGCGCTGCGGACCACGCTCATCTGCGGATTTCCCGGTGAGACCGATGCCCACCACGAGGACGTGCTGCGGTGGGTCGAGCGCATGCGGTTTGACCGGCTCGGCTGCTTCACCTACAGCCACGAAGAGAACACCCACGCCTACGCGCTTGCGGACGACGTGCCGGAGGAGGTGAAGCAGGCGCGGGTGGAGGCCATCATGGAATTGCAGTCCGGTATCAGCCACGAGCTCAATGCCCAGCGGGTGGGATCGCAGGTGCGGGTGCTCATCGACCGGGTCGAAGGGGGCGAATGGGTGGGGCGGACCGAGTGGGATTCGCCGGACGTGGACAACGAGGTGCGCATTGCGGTGGACGGCGTCAACCACTTGCGCATCGGCGATTTCGTGCAGGCGAAGATTGTGTCTGCGTCGGAGTTTGATTTGCAGGCGGAGCTGGTGGCATGAGCGAGGCGGCGGCAAGTGGCGGTGCGCGGTTGCCCGTGATGGAGCGGTTCCTGACCGTTCAGGGCGAAGGGGCCTTCACGGGAACATCTGCGTGGTTCATTCGGCTGGCCGGGTGCGATGTCGGGTGCGCGTGGTGCGACGTGAAGGAAAGTTGGGATGCGGCGCGGTGGCCCACCGTGGCCGTGGAGGAACTCGTCGCTGAGGCGGTGGCTTCGGGCGCGCCGATCTGCGTCGTGACGGGGGGCGAGCCGGCCATGCACCCGCTGGGTCCGCTTACGGAAAAGCTCCAGGCGGCAGGCATCCGCACGCACATCGAAACGTCCGGCGCGCATCCCCTTTCGGGTGCGTGGGATTGGGTGACGCTTTCGCCCAAACGGTTCAAAGCAGCCCTCCCCGCAGCCTACCCTGCGGCCCACGAACTCAAGGTCGTCGTGGTCAACACCGCCGACCTCGCCTGGGCCGAGGAACACGCCGCGCAGGTGCGCCAGGAGGCGCAGTGCTTTCTCCAACCCGAGTGGGACCGCCGCGATCGGGTCCTTGACCGCGTGCTCGCCCACATCGCCGCCCAGCCCCGCTGGCGGCTTTCCCTCCAAACCCACAAGTACATCGGCGTACGCTGACGCAGCGCCGG
>CAZMNI010000169.1:0-4717 GCA_964567615.1 uncultured Chryseobacterium sp. | reverse complement strand
GGGGGGGGGGGGGGGGGGGGGGGGGGGGGGGGGGGGGGGGGGGGGGGGGGGACGGAGTAAGGCGGAGGACGGTGGTGGCGCTGCACGGGTTCGCACGGTGTGTGGAGGATTGGGCGGTGGTGGCGGAAGCGTGGCCCGAGCCGGTGCGCATCGTGGCGGTGCATTTGCCGCACCACGGAGCGAGCGGGCCGGTGGACCCGGCGCTTCCCGAAGATGCGGCGGTGACGCCCGAGGCGCTTTCGCGGGCGCTCTTGCAGGTGGCGGAACGGGCGGGGGCGGGAGGCGGTGACGTGGATTTGGTGGGGTACTCGATCGGCGGGCGGGTGGCGTTTGCGGTGCTTGTGGCCGATCCGATGCGGTGGGGGCGGGTGCTGTTGCTGGCGCCGGACGGGCTGCGGAAGTCCCCGTTCTACGACGTTACCGTCAACGGGCGGTGGGGCGGCTTGATTTGGCGCGCGATCGACCGCAGGGCCGAGCGCGTGCTGCACCTCAGCGACCAACTCTTACAGCTGCGGCTGATCTCGAAACACTTCCACGGCTTCGGCCGCTTCCACCTCGAAACCGCCGAGATGCGGCGCATGGTCTGGCTCGGCTGGCGCGCGCACCGGCTGTGCTGGCCCCGCGTGGCGGAAATCCGAGCGGCCCTCGCCCTGCACCCCGGGCCGGTGGACCTCGTCTTCGGCGACCGCGACCGCATCATCCCGCCCCGCAACGCCCGCGGGCTGCAGCGGCGTACCGCAGGCCTCGGCCACGTGCGCTTTCACACGGTGCCTTCGGGGCACTTGATGCTCAAACGCGACGTCCTCGCCGAGGTCTTCGCCCGTACCTTCCGGACATGAACGGTTGGCTTGACGGCATGCGGGAGGCCCGAAGCGGCGGGCGCAAGCGGCTCGCGGTGCTGCTGGATCCGGACAAGTTTCCTGCGGGCAAGGCCGGGGCGGACCACGTGGCGCGCATCGCGGATTCCGCGGCGACGGACGTGTTCATCGGCGGGAGCTTGCTCGAACGGGGACGCGTGGAGGACGTGCTCGGAGCGGTGCGTGCGGGCTGGAGCGGGCCGGTGGTGCTGTTTCCCGGCAGCCCGGACCAAACCGTGCCCGGAGCCGACGCCATCCTATTCCTGAGCCTCATCTCCGGCCGCAACCCCGACCTGCTCATCGGGCGGCACGTGGAAGCCGCGCTCCGGATCCGGCGCCAGGCACTCCCGACGGTGCCCACCGGCTACCTCCTCATCGGCGACGGGCCGTTGTCGGCCGCGGCCTACGTCAGCGGGACCCTGCCGCTGCCGGAAGGCAAGCCCGGGCTCGCGGTGGCCACCGCCGTCGCGGGGGAGTTGCTGGGGCTGCAGGCGCTCTACCTCGACGCGGGGTCGGGGGCAGGCAGGCCGGTGCCGGTGCCCACCGTGGCTGCGGTTCGGGCGGCGACCTCCGTGCCGCTGATCGTGGGGGGCGGCCTGCGGGAGGCAGCCGACATCGAGCGGGCGTGGGCGGCCGGGGCGGACTGCGCCGTGGTGGGGACGGCGGTGGAGGCGGATCCGACGGTGCTCGAGCGGCTGCCGCACTGCGCCGGCCGGGTCAGAAGCGGTATTCCAGGGTGACGAACCCGTGTGCCCCGGCTTGGGGGTACACAAAGACCTCTGTCACGTCCGTTCCGGCCGCGCGGTAGCTGTACGCCCAGCCGTTCGAGGAATAGCGGGTGTTGAGGACGTTGACCACAAAGGCGCTGACCGCAAAGGCACTCCGTTCATAGCGCAGCCGGACGTCGTGCACGGTGTAGGCCGGCAAGGATCGCTCCTCCCTGCCGCTGTTGTCGAGGTGCATGCGGCCCACGTGCCGCACCGCCCATTCTGCCGTCAGGCCGCGCGCCACCTCGATGGCCACCACGGCCGCGGCGGTGAGATCCGGTGAAAAGGCGATGTCCGTCGTGCCCCGCGGGATGGACACTTCGGAAATCGCCGTGCCGTAGTCGTATAGGACCTCGTTGAAGTCGGCGATGCGGTTTGCGGACCACGTGAGTGTCGGAGTGAGGCGGACGCGGTTGCCGAGCCGGCCGTCGGCGCTGAGCTCGAGCCCTTGGCGCCAGCTCCGGTCGACGTTGATGCGGAGGGGGACGCCGACGTCGTTGAGGGCGCCGGAGAGGACGAGTTGGTCGCGGTAGGCCATCCGGAAGGCCACGAGCTCGGCCGCCCAGGCGCCACGCAAGAACCGGAATCCGCACTCGGTGTCCAGCAATCGCTCAGGACGGGGTATCGCAGTGCCGAGCGGCCAGTCCACGTAGTCCGAGCGGGAAGGTTCCCGGTGTGCGACGGCGGCGCTGGCGAAGGCGCGCCACGGCCCGCGCGACCAGTCGGCTCCGAGTTTGGGATTGAAAAACACCATCCGCTCATCGACGGCGAGTGTGCGCTGGTCGTTGTCCGTTCCATCGACGGTGTAGGTGACGGCCCGCGCACCCAGCTCTCCGTGCACCGCAAGGTCCGGGTGCGGGGCAAAGACGGTCCGCACATAGGCGCTGCCGTCCTGCTTGAAGCCGTTCCCGCGGTAGTATTCGCGGGGCGTCGCAAGGGGGCCGTCTTCCGGGGTTGCGAGCAGCCGACCGAAGTGGTCGCCGGAATACACGAAGCCCGCGAGGCCGGCCTCGACCGTGCCGGTCCCGATGCTGCGGGCAGCGGAGAGGACCGCGCCACCCAAGGCGTTGTCGAGCCACCGCTGCCGGATGGTGCCGGGATCGCGGAATTGCTCGTAGTAGCCGCTGCCGAAGGTGGCGTTGAGCGTGCCGCGCAAGGCCCAGGGGCCGGCTTCCCATTCGCCGAGGAGCTGGTGGTGGTCCTGCCGGTAGTCGTCCACCTCATCCGCGTAGCGGTAGAAGTTGTGTCGCTCGCGGCGGGCGATGAGGTCAGCGATGCGGGCGGTGTCCGTGCCGTAACTGTATTCGTAGGAGCCCGCCGCCCAGGCTATGATTTCAGCCGGGGTGCCGTCGAGGGCAATGCGCGGCACCCCAAACCAGCTTTGGTAGGTGCGCTCGTGCCCGAGGAGCGCGGTGTAGACCGCACGGCCCCGGTCTGCCACCCGGGCCACGGACAGGTGCACGCCGGTCAGCCGAGCGCTGGCCCGGTCGACCCAGCCCTCGGACCGCACGTGGGAGGCGCGGACTTCGCCGTACCAGCCTCGGCCGAGGCGGCCTGTGGAAGCGGAGACGGTGCCGCGCAGGGTGCCGAAGGAGCCGCCCCCGAGCACGACGCGGCCCCCGGCTTCTTCGGCGAGCGCCGTGGTGCCGACGGCGACGGTGGCTCCGAAGGCCCCCGGGCCGTAGGCGCCCGATGCGGCTCCGCGCACGATTTGGACCCCGTCCGTACTGCCCATCAAGTCCGGCAAATTCACCCAATACACCTGGTGCGACTCCGCGTCGTTCACCGGCACGCCGTTCAGCGTGACCTGCACGCGCGTCGCATCCGAGCCGCGCACCCGCAGGCCCGTGTAGCCGATGCCGGTCCCCGCATCCGAGGTCACTACCACGGACGGCGTGAACCGCAAGGCATACGGCAAATCCACGGCCGCATCCCGCCGCGCAAGCTCCTCCGGCGCCACGTGGCTCACCGCCCACGGCGCGCGGTCGTGCACCTCGGGCCGGTACCCCGCCTCGACAGTGGCCTCATCCAGCGGAACGAAGATCCCGTCCGACACGGTGTCGGTGCGCAGGGAATCCGCCGTCGCCGCCCATCCGCTCCCTGGTAAAATTTGGCCTACAACAGCCACGAATAGAATGCGTTTCATGCAAAAAGACGCATTCGGGCGTGCCGCCTGCCGCTCCCCTGCCGGAATGACCCGGTTGGGTTCGAAGGGTATCATCTCAGCCGGTGGAAGGACCACGGCACCCCTGCGTCGGAGCGAAGGTACGTGGGGCCGGCCGTATCTTGCTCCCATGGAGGCCATTTCCGGGGCACAGCTCGCGTTCTTGCGGGCACAAGCGGTGGCGGCTGCGGTCGCAGGTGCGCTCGCCTTGCTGCGCCACATCGATGCAGGCAAGGAGGCGTTGCTCATCCGGGCCAAACCCGATGGCTCCCCGGTCTCCGCGGCCGACTTTGCCTCGCACCGCGCCATCCTGGACATCCTCGGCCCGCTCGCCATCCCGGTCATCAGCGAGGAGGGCGAACTGCCGCCCTACGCCGAGCGGCGGGGGTGGCCGTTTTTTTGGCTGGTCGATCCGCTCGACGGCACGGCGGCCTTCCTCGAACGGCGTTCTGGCTTCGCGGTGAACATCGCCCTGTGCGCGCCGGACGGCCCCCTCCTCGGCGTGGTGGCCGACCCGCTCACAGGGGCCATCTATTCAGGTGCCGCCGGGGCCGGGGTCGCCCTGCACCGCCTCGCCGATCCGGTCGCCCCTCCACTCCCCCTGTCCCCGCCGCCTCCCTCCCGCCCCTTCCGCCTGGTCCTGTCGCGCACCGAGCCCGCCCCCCTCGCCGACCTCCTCCCTCCGCACCTCGCCGGAGAGGACGTCACGGTCGCCCACGTCAGCGGCGCCCTCAAATTCTGCCAACTCGCCACCGGCGAAGCCGACCTCCACAGCCGCACCGGCCCCTACATGGAATGGGACTGCGCCGCCGGCGACGGCATCCTCCGCGCCCTCGGCCTCCCCGTCCGCGCCCGCACCACCGGCACCCCCCTCCGCTACAACTCCCCCGACCTCCGCGTCAACGGCCTGTGGGTGAGTAGGGTGTGAT
>CAZMNI010000168.1:0-4721 GCA_964567615.1 uncultured Chryseobacterium sp. | reverse complement strand
CACTCGCCGATGAACTCCGCAGCGCCGGCGACGAAGTGTCGCGCATGCTGTGGGGGCTCATGCGCTCCCGCATGAAGAAATGAATTTGAGGGAGCAGATTGAGAACGAGGTTTGAGAGTGAGGACGAGCTTGAGGGTTCGTTCGGGACTCACATGGCAGCACCAGCCGTCCGCGTCCGTTCTCAATCTGTATTCTCCAACTGCGCGGCTCCGCCGCGTCCGTTCTCAATCTCAACCTGTTTTCTCCAGCCGCGCGGCTCCGCCGCGTCCGTTCTCAATCTCAACCTCAACCTCAACCCCCCCCTCCCATCACCTCCCTCACCAGCCCTGGGCCGGCGTAGATCAGGCCGGAGTAGAGTTGGACGAGGGCCGCGCCGGCGTCGAGTTTTTCGAGGGCGGCTTCGCGGCTGTCGATGCCGCCGACGCCGATGATGGGGAAGGCGCCGCCGGAGCGGGTGTGGAGGTAGCGGATGACGGCGGTGGAGCGGTCGCGGAGGGGGGCGCCGCTGAGGCCGCCGGCGCCGAGGGCGGCGACGTCGGGGGCGGGGGTGCGGAGGGTGGCGGGGCGTTCCGTCGTGGTGTTCGTGGCGATGACGCCGGCGATGCCGGTGGACGCAACCAGGGCGACGATGTCGTCGAGTTGGGGGTCCGTGAGGTCGGGGGCGATTTTCAGGAAGAGGGGGCGCGGGGCGGCGAGGGCCCGGTTGCGGTCCACGAGGGCGCGCAGCAGGGCCTCCAGCGGCGCGCGGTCTTGCAGGGCGCGGAGGCCGGGCGTGTTGGGCGAGCTGACGTTGATGGCGAAGTAGTCGACGTGCGGGTGGAGCGCGTCGAAGGCCGCGAGGTAGTCGGAGGCCGCGTCGTCGTTCGGGGTGAGCTTGTTTTTGCCGATGTTGCCGCCGACGACCAGGCCGGCGGGGCGGCGGCGCAGCCGGGCGACTGCAGCTTCGACTCCCCCGTTGTTGAATCCCATGCGGTTCAGGACGGCCCGGTCGCGGACCAAACGAAACAAGCGCGGCCGGTCGTTGCCCGGTTGGGCCCGCGGCGTGAGCGTCCCCACCTCCACACTCCCAAACCCTAAGACCGCAAGCTCCCGCAACCACCGGGCATCCTTGTCAAACCCCGCCGCCAGCCCTACCCGGTTCGGGAACCGGATCCCGGCCACCACCACCGGCTCCCCCAACACACCCGGCACGCGCGGCGCCCTGAACACCCACCGCAGCAACGCGGCCCCGCCGGGCACCGCACACCCCCACGTCAACACCCTCATTATCAAATAGTGCGCCCGCTCCGCATCGAGCCGAAACACCGCGGGACGGACCCACCTCCAAACCGTTCCTACCATGCCCCGAAGGTACGTCCCTCCCCCGCCGCCGCCCCAGCACCGGTGTGGATAAGTCTGTGGATAGTGCACCCCGCTGGACCTGCTGAGGGCGGAAAGTGGCCTGTAGTTTTGGGTTCCAACCATTAGGCATCCATGAAGCAGTTGGGCTTTTTGAGTTGGCTCTCAAAGAAGAAGTTGACAGAGGAACAGGTAGCGAATGCCTTCGTGCAAGCGACCTTCGATTCCGTAGAACAGGGGTGGCCCGAGGTGGCCGGCTTCCTCAACGACGCCCCCGCGTTCGTCGAGTCGCCCGCCCTCAACCCGGACGACTACGGCAGGTTCTTGATGATCGTGGTGGCAGGCAACCTGCAACTCATCCCCGAGCACTTCCCGCAGGGCGCGGACCGGAATGTGATCCAGCACATTTGTTCCAAATTTGGCCGGGCGCTGGACCTAGCGCCCGCAGATTTCACCCTGAAGGTCAAGCAGTACCGGGCCTTCATGAAGCAGATCAACCACCCGTCGAAGAACGTGCTGACGGCCATGACGCGTGCGGTGTTTTACAAATACCACCTCAACGCCTACCAGGAGCCGTACTTCCGCGACCTCAACTCCCCGAACCCCGTCCTGCAGCGCGAACTCCGCGGCTTGATGGAGAATTTCGTTTGGGACTGGAGTGCCCTGACCGAATCCTACCGCATCGTCGCCGAAGCCGGCGCTGACGCCCCCTCTCCTGCCGCCGCCTCCCTCGACGCCGCTGTGTGGTCGACGGAGCGCGAGGCGTGGGCGTGAGGGCGCGGCGGAGCCGCGCGGATTGAGGGTGAGGGCGAGATTGAGAACGAGGACGAGGACGAGATTGAGATTGAGGACGAGGTTGAGGACGAGGTTGAGGTTGAGGACGGGCGCGGCGGTGCTGCGCGGACTGAGCTTGACGACGGGAACCCAAGATACATAGTCGCGCGGTTGGGTGCGTTCCGGACTGCCCCTCAATCCCAATCCCAATCCCAATCCCAATCTCAATCTGTTTTCTCAATCTCAACCTGCCCCCTCCCCCCATGCCCTCCCCACTCGACCACTTGCTTTCGTCCATCACTTCCCAGTGCCCGCGGCTGAAGGCGGAGGAATCTGCCTATTTGGTGGAAGGGATGTCGGTCATCGAATTGAGGCAGAAAGAGGTGTATCTCGCTGCGGGCACGGTCCAACGCGCGCTCGGGTTTGTGCATTCGGGGCTGTTGCGCGCCTTCTATGTGGATGCGCAGGGCCGCGAGATTTCTGTCCGGTTCATTCCCGAAGGCCACTACGCCACACATTACTCGGCATTTTTGGCCCAAACCCCCAGCCGCTACACGTTCCAGTGCATGGAGCGGTCCTGCCTCGTCAGCTTGCCGTTCGAACACATTGCTTCCGGCTACGATCGCTTTCCCGGCCTTGAGCGCTACGGTCGGCTTGTCGCCGAGGGCGTGGTGAAAGCCCAACAACAGCGCATCGAGGGGTTCTTGTTCGAAAATCCGGAGGAACGTTACCGACGGTTTGTGGCCGACGAACCGGAACTGTTTCGGCGCATCTCCCTGTCTGCTCTCGCCTCCTATTTGGGCATCGAAAGGCAATCGCTCACCCGCATCCGGAAGCGGATCAGCGGCCTTTCCGATTGACGCTTAGGTGTCAGGCACGTGCCGCGGCGCCGGATAACCTTTGCGGAAATCCGGGATTTCCACATGAACATTGTCGTCTTCGGAGCCAGCGGCTATTGCGGCAAAGCCATCCTTGCAGAAGCCCTTGTGCAGGGGCATACCGTCACCGCTTTCACGCGAAACCGAAACAATTTGCCCGTTCCTCAGGATCGCCTGAAGGCAATCGAAGGCGATGTGCTCGATCGCGAAAGCGTGCGGCAGGCGCTCCGCGGGCAGGATGCGGTCATTCAGTGTTTGGGAATCGGGGGCCAAGGCAGTGGCCAGCCCACCACGTTTGTATCGGAAGCGACACGACTGCTTGTGGAGGAAATGGAAAGCCTCGCAATCAAGCGGCTCATCGCGTTGAGCAATGTCGGGGCAGGCGAAAGCGCGGCCCACCTGCCGTGGGCGTTTCGAACGCTGATCCTGCCCTACTTCATGCGGTGGCTTTACGTCATCATCGAAGACAAGAACCGCATGGAACCGCTCATTTTCAACAGCACGCTGGACTACACGGTGGTGCGATGCCCGAACGTCGTCGACAAGCCGCCGCGCGGGAAGTGCCACGCAACGCTGGATGGACGAAAGCTGAAATTCACCCTGACATTAGGCGATATGGCCGCCTTTGTGGTGAACCAAACCGGAGATCGGACCTACTCCAGAAACGCCGTTTCCATCAGCAATTGATGCAAACCGTCTTCCTTCCCACCTGCGTAGGAACTGTCGCAGTCCACATCCGACGCATCGAATCCGACAAGCTGCCGGTGATCTTTCTCCACGGAGTGTATTTCGACCATCGGATTTGGGACACGCACATCCAGCAAATTTCAGATCGCACCTGCATCGCCATCGACATGCCGCTCCACGGAGAAAGCCGGGGGACGGCGACGCCAAATTTTACGCTGGCCGATTGTGCCACGATGGCGCTCGAGATCCTCGATGCCTTGCACATCTCCCGCGCAATTGCCGTCGGCCACTCGTGGGGTGCGATGACCTTGCTCCGGGCGGCCCACCGTTCCCCCGGGCGCTTTGCCGCTATCGCCTTGTGCAACATGCCCCTGCATGCCGCAACTGCGCCGCGAAAAGCCACCTTCACGGTCCAACACGCCCTGCTGCGCTTCCGCGCCTTCTATACCCGTCAGGCAGCGCGGGCCCTCTTCGGAAAAACACAACTTCGCAAAAATCCGCACCTGTTCCAGGCATTGAAATCATCGATGGACCTGCTTTCCGCCGAGGACATCAAGCGCATTGACCAAATCGTCGTCCTCGACGCCGAAGACGCCACGGAATATGTTCTGCAGTTGAAGGTGCCTGCAATCGGCATCAAAGGCGCCCACGACTACGTCCCTTCTCTGCCCGGACCCTTCGAAACGCACGAGGTGCCCGGCGGACACATCAGTCCCATCGAAGCCCCTCAACACGTCCACACCCTTTTGCTGCACTTCTTCGACCAACCTACCCGTTGATTGCCCCATTTGCATCGGACATCGCATCGCCCTTCTCCCTCCCTCCCCCCTCAACCCTCGCCCTCGTTCTCAATCTCGTTCTCAATCTCGCCCTCGTCCTCAACCTCAACCCCGTCCTCAATCTCGTTCAACCCTGCCCCCCAACTCTTCAAGCTCTAACTTGCTCTAGCGACACATAAAGTCACAGCATTCTCAGCGGCGAAAAAAAAAGTTTTTCGGCCTCCCCTTAGAGGGAAGGCCGAAAAAAAGAGTCAAAGAGTCAAAG
>CAZMNI010000167.1:0-4730 GCA_964567615.1 uncultured Chryseobacterium sp. | reverse complement strand
ACGCTGGTTACGGCGGCGTGCGTGGGATGCAGGTGCAGGAAGCTGCGGTCGTACTCGTCTGCCTCGACCACGGTCCAAGGTGCGCCGGCGCGCAGGTGGAGGTTCGTGCCCGAGGCAGCGGCCACCCCGCCGAGGAAGGCGGTGCAGCCGCCCGGGGTGCCGTCGAGCAGGTGGGCGAGCCAGGCCGTGGTGGTTGTTTTGCCGTGGGTTCCGGCCACGGCCAAGGTCGGCCGGTCCGCGGTGAGGGCGCCGAGGACTTCGCTGCGTTTCAGCAGCGGCACGCCGCGGTCCCGGAAGTAGCGGGTGATTGCACTGTCTTCCGGCACGGCCGGGGTGCGAACGACGAGCAGATCGGGTGCGTCGCGGAAGCCGGCAGGCAGCGTCGTGGGGTCATCGGCGAAGGTGATGGCGATGCCTTCGCGTTCGAGCGCCGCGGTCAGGTCGGACGGGGTGCGGTCGTACCCGGCGACCAGGGCGCCTTCGTGGCGGAAGAACCGGGCGAGCGCGCTCATGCCGATGCCTCCGATTCCGATGAAGTAGACCGGTCGGTTCATGTGCGGGCGGAGTGGGGGCCGTCCGCCTGCGGCGTGCGGACCAAACGTTCCACCTCGTCCACCACGCGTGCCGTGGCGTCGGGCCGGGCTGCGGCTGATAGGGCGAGGGACATGGCCGTGCAACGGGCCGGATCGGCAAGCAGATCGGCAACCACCGATGCGAGGTGTGCAGCGGCGTCCCGGTCGTGAACGAGGAGGGCACCGCCGAGGTCGACAAGTGCGCTGGCGTTGCGGGTTTGGTGGTCCTCGGCGACGTAAGGCGACGGGACCAGAACACACGGCTTCCCCACCAACGCAAGCTCCGCAAGGGTCATCGCCCCGGCGCGCGCAGCGACCACATCCGCGGCCGCATACACCTGGTCCATCCGGTCGATGAAGCCCCTGCACACCACCCCGGCCGGGTTCCCCTGCGCCGCGAGCCAGGCCTGGCACTCCGCCTCGAACCGCCCGCCGCATTGCCAAATCACCTGTGCGCCCTCCCCACCCCACTCCCCGCGCTCCACCCCACCCCGGACCGCTGCATTCATCGTCGCAGCGCCGAGGCTCCCCCCGAGCACAGCCACGACCGGCCGCTCCGGCCGCAAGCCCCACGCCGTCACGGCCGCATCCCGCTCGGCGGCCTCTGGCACAGCCACCCGTCCCCGTACCGGCTTCCCCGTCACCACCACCCGCTGCGCCCGGAACCACCGCTCAAGCCCAGCAAACCCCGCGCAAATCCGGTCCACCCGCTTCGCCAGCACCCGGTTCGTGATGCCCGGATACGAGTTCTGCTCTTGGATCAGCGTGGGAATCCCCGCCAGCGAGGCACGGTACAGCAACGGTCCGCTGGCAAAGCCGCCCACTCCGATGGCCACCTCGGGCCGGAACCGCCGGAGGATGCGCCCGGACTTCAGCACACTGACGAGCACCTTGAGCGGAAAGAGCAGGTTGCTGGGGTCGCGAAAATTCCGCTGCAATCCGCTGATCCAGAGGCCTTCAATGGGGTATCCTGCCGCAGGGACCTTGTCCATTTCCATCTTGCCCAGCGCGCCGACGAAGCGGATGTCGCAGTCGGGATAGCGGCGGCGGATTTCGTCTGCGATGGCCAGGGCCGGGGAGATGTGCCCCCCCGAGCCGCCCCCGGAAATGATGACGCGTTTCATGCCGGCACGCCGTGCGCCCGTTCCCAGCCTTCCGGGTCGGTGACGGACCGGGAAATGGCGAGGATGATGCCGATGGACAGGCAGGTGAAGATGAGCGAAGTGCCGCCGTAGGAGACCACGGGGAGCGGTTGGCCGGTGGTGGGGAAGAGCCGGACAGCCACGGCCATGTTCGTCATGGCCTGGATGACCAGCATGAACGACAGGCCGGTGGCGAGCAATGCGCCGAAAAACCGTTTGCAGCGGTAGGCCACCCGCAGCGACCGGTAGAGCAGGATGAGGTACAGCAGCACGAGGCCGAGCCCGCCGAGGATGGCCCCCCATTCCTCGACGATGAAGGCAAAGATCATGTCCGAGTAGGGGTGGGGCAGGAAGTTGCGCGAGACGCCGGTGCCGGGACCGTGGGGCAGGAGGCCGCCGCGGTGGATGGCCACTTGGGCGAGTTCGATTTGGTACTCCATGCTCGACGTGGCCGAGACGACAGCCCCGCCGGCGGCGGCTTCGGGCGCTGCATCTGCGCCGGCGAACTGCTCGATCCGTGAAGCCCACGTGCTGAAGCGCGGGAGCATTTCCGGCGCAGATTTGCCGAGGCTGTAGATGCCGAACAATGCCCCTGCACCGATGCCGCCGATGAGGAGCATGTGCCGGAAGGGGGTGCCTGCGACGAACAGCATGCCGAGGCAGACGGTTGCCAGCAAAGCGGCGGTGGAGAGGTTGTCCGGGAGGATAAGTCCGCAGATGACGGCGATGGGCAGAAGCACCGGCAATACGCCGTGTCGGAAGGACTGCAGCTGTTCGCGGCGCTGGTTGATGGTGCGGGCGACGTAGGCGATGAGGACGACTTTCGCGAAATCGGAGGGCTGGAACGTGAGGCCCACGCCGGGCACGCGGATCCACCGGCGTGCGTCGTTCACGTTTTCGCCCATGACCCAGGTGAGCAAGAGCAGGGCGATAGCGACGTAGAACAGCACGGCCGCTGCACGAGCGAAGTACCTGAAATTCATACGATGCACAGCCACCATTACCCCCCATCCGAGGGCAATCATGAAGGCCTGTTTGCCGAGGAACTTGAGCGAGCCGGCGTTGTCTTTGAAGGCGAGCGAAGAGATCGCGCTGTACACGGCGAGCAGGGACAGCAGACTGAGAAACAGGGTGACCATCCAAATGACCCTGTCCCCCTCGAGCCGCCGCCCGAAGCGCTCAAACGGCGCCCACAACGTGCCCGACGTGGGCACCTCGATGCCCGGCACCTTCATCAGAGTGCGCGGACGGCTGCTTTGAACGCTGCCCCGCGCTCTTCGTAGCTGCCGAAGAGGTCAAAGCTGGCGCAGGCGGGCGACAGCAGCACCGTGGTCCCCGGTGTGCCCACGGCATACGCAGTGGCAACGGCATCGGCCGCGGTGCGCACCTCGCTCACGTGGTCCACGAGCGGCCCGAAGGTGCTGATGAGCTTCGCGTTGTCCGCACCGAGGCAGATGAGGTGGCTGACCTTCTCTTCGACCAGGTGCAGCAGCGGGGTGTAATCGTTCCCTTTGTCGACGCCTCCGGCGATCCAAACGATGGGCCCGGGCACGCTTTCCAGCGCATACCACGCGCTGTTGACGTTCGTCGCTTTCGAGTCGTTGATGAACCGGATGCGGTTCACTTCTTGGACGAATTCCATGCGGTGCTCGATGGCGTCGAAGCGCTGCAAACTCTCGCGGATGCCTTCCTTGCGGAGTTCGAGGACGCGGGCGGCCACACTTGCGGCCATGGAATTGTACACGTTGTGTTTGCCTTGCAGGGCGAGTTCTTGGATGGTCATGGCAAAAGGACGATCAGGGATTTCCAGAGTGAATTCAAGGTGTGAGGGGGCCAAACCGCCGACGCCCCAGGGCGCGAGCCCGCGCGCAGCCAGCCCGGACCGGACGTCGTCGACGGTCCGCTCGGAGCTGAGCGCGACGACACGGGCACGTGTTCCAGGAACGCCATCTCCGGCCCCGGCCCAGCGCTCGAGGCTCAGGGCGTCATCGGCGTTCAGGACGAGCACGTCGTCGGGGGTTTGGAAGGCGGTGATGCGCCACTTCGAGTCGGCGTACCGGGCCAAATCGTATCCGTACCGGTCCAAATGGTCCGGCGTGATGTTCAACAAAATCGCCACTTCCGGGCGGAACGAATCGAGCCCGTCCAGCTGGAAGCTGCTGACCTCCACGCTCCTGTACGGGGCGGGCGGCCGGCCCTCCGCGCGCCGCGCGGCCAGGTCGCGCGCCCAGCTGCGCCCGATGTTCCCCACACACGCCGTGTCCAGCCCGGCATCGCGCAGCAGGGCCGCGACCAAGGCGGTCGTCGTCGTCTTCCCGTTCGATCCGGTGATGGCCACCGTATGCCCCGCCCCGGCAAACCGCGACGCGAACTCGATCTCCGACACGACCGCCACGCCGGCCTCCCGCAACGCGACCACGGCCGGGGCGTCCTCCTTGATTCCCGGGCTCTTCACCGCAAACCCCGCTTCCTGCCCCGCCGCGATGAGCCGGGCGACGTCGTGCCCACCCTCCTCGAATTCAATCCCGGCCGCCTCGAGCTCCGCCTTCCGGTCCGCCCGCACTGCGCCACCATCGGACACGAACGGCACGTAGCCGCACGCGGCCCCGAGGAGGGCTGTACCGATGCCGCTTTCGCCGGCGCCGAGGATGGGGAGGGAAATCATTTTTGAGTGGGAGTGTGAGGGGCGGCTGCGCCGCCGTTTGGGGTTTGGGGGCGGCTGCGCTGCCGGGTGGGGGTTAGCGGAGTTTGAGGGTGACGATGGAGACGACGGCGAGGAGGATGCCCACGATCCAGAAGCGGGCCGTGATCTTCGATTCGGGCATGTTTTGCTTTTGGTAGTGGTGGTGGAGGGGGGCCATCAAGAAGATGCGGCGGCCTTCGCCGAAGCGGCGGCGCGTGTACTTGAAGTAGCCGACCTGCAACACCACGCTCAGGTTCTCGATCAAGAAAATCCCGCAGAGCACGGGGATGAGCAGCTCCTTGCGGATGGCGATGGCGAAAGCAGCGATGATGC
>CAZMNI010000166.1:0-4760 GCA_964567615.1 uncultured Chryseobacterium sp. | reverse complement strand
ACTACGAGTTCGTGGAAATCTACAGCGCGGAGGACCTGCCGGTGAACCTCTACGGACTGCGCCTTGTGAACACATCGGGCGGACTGCCTGAAATTGCCCTGCAATTCCCAGAGGGTGCGACGATTCTCCCGGGTGAGTACATCCTGTGCACGGTCAACGCGAACGGAGCGGCCTTCTACGCCTCGACGGGTGCAGACATCTACACCCTGACGGCAGGCAACTTCTCGAACTCCGGCGAAGCCCTCAGCATCCAGGACAACTTCAACAACGTCATCGATGCGGTGACCTATGGAACGGCGAACCCCTGGCCAAACGCGAGTGTGTCGGTCCTCGGCAACGCCATCGTTTCATCTCCGAACGGCGGTTGCTCGACCCTCGAACTCGTCGCCACGAACCTCGACAACTCGGTGGGATCGAACTGGCAAGCGAGCTGGGTCAGCAGCGGCACCCCCGGTGCCGCGAACTCGTCGGTCTTCGGCTGCACCGACCCGACGGCATGCAACTTCTCGGCGCAAGCGTTCTTCAACGACGGGTCGTGCTCGACGGCTTGCTACGGCTGCACCTACGTGGATGCATTGAACTACAGCGCCGCGGCGACCATCGACAACGGGTCGTGCTTCTTCGATTCAAACGATCCGTGCCCGGCCGACATCAACAACGACAGCATCGTTTCGACGTCTGACTTGCTCATGTTCTTGGCGGCCTTCGGGTCGACCTGCCCGAACTGATCGGTCGTAGGAATTTCTGGAAACGGGCGCCCCGCAACGGGCGCCCGTTTCGCTACTTTCGGGCTCCGTGCAAATCTTGCATTTTCTCCTGACGCTGCTGGGCGGATTGGGCCTGTTCCTCTTCGGAATGCGGCTGATGAGCGATGGCATACGTTGGATTGCGGGTCCGCAATTGCGGGGAGTTTTAGGATCGCTGACCCGGAGCACGGGCAGGGGAATTCTGACGGGCACCTCTCTGACCTCGTTGCTGCAATCGAGTTCCGTTGTGACGGTCATGGTCGTGAGCCTCGTCAACGCGGGGATGCTCACGGTGCGCGAGTCGGTGGGACTCATCCTCGGCTCGAACATCGGCACCACCATCACGGCCTGGCTTGTGGTTCTTTCGCTGGGAAGGCTGTCGTTCGTGGACATGGCGTTGCCCATCGTGGGGCTTGCATTGCCGTTGCTGTTGCTGGAATCGCGCAAATCGCGGACGGTGGCCCACATCGCTATCGGATTTGCCTTGCTGTTCATCGGCCTTGGGGTATTGAAAGATTCGTTCGGAAACCTCGATTCCATCGGTCTAATCCAAGGGTGGGATCCCCATGGGAAGTTGGGGATGTTGAACCTGATTGGGTTTTTGGCCTTCGGCGCATGCATCACGGCCCTCATTCAATCGTCAAGTGCTGCCTCTACCATCACCATGACGGCTGTGATGTCTGGCCTCATCACCCTTGAACAGGGGGCCGCCATGATTTTAGGGGAGAACATCGGCACGACGATGACGGCAAACCTCGCCGCAGCGGTGGGCAACCGGGATGCGCGGCGTTCGGCGCGGATTCACTTCCTGTTCAACACCTTCGGAGCATCTTGGGTGGTGTGGTTTGTGCCTGCAATCGTCCTGTACTTGGAAGACTTTTGGAAGGCAAATTCCACGGATGCAAACATCTTGGCAGGGCTCGTCCTGGCTTCGTTCCATACGCTTTTTAACGTCGTCAACGTGGCCCTTTTGGGCTGGTTTCCGGGGGCACTCGTCAAGGCATCGGACCTGTTGGTGCGCAGTTCACGGATGGACGCATTGGAAAGCGATGACCTCTCCTCTGTAGCTACGCTGCCGACGGATTTGGCCATCCGCAAGGTCCAAGAATCCCTCCTCACATCTGCCTTGCTGGCCCGAAGGATGAACGACTCGACGCAAGAGTTGCTCGCGGCCATCGATGTCATGGAGCAGGCGGACTTGGTGGAGCGTGTGGCCCGGCTGGAGGAGAAGTCAGATCGCATTCACCGGCAGGTGGAAAGGGCGGTAGGGGTGTTGATTTCGAGCGATTTGAATCCTGACAACGCGGTGCAGCTCCAAGCATGTGCGGGCGCAAATCCAGATCTAGAGCGCATCGGGGACATTTACCTCTTGCTTGCGATGAAGCTCAGTCACCGCGACCATGCCGAAGGGTACTTTGTGCCGAAGCAGCGCGACCGACTGCGGACGATGTTCGGGCTGCTCGGTGAGGCGATTGACTTGATGGTGGACCATCTGCACCTCGAACGCAAGGTCGATTTAGAGAAGATTGCCGAGGTGGAAGGCCGCATCAATGCTTACCGGGATGCACTGCGCGAGAAGCATGTTCGGGATGCCGATCGGGGACGGTATCCGACGAGCAGTGGCTTGTTGTACCACGAGACGGTTACAGCACTGGAGGAAATCGGCGATCGGATTGCCCACGTGGGCCATCAATTCGCGCGGGCTGGCAATCCTATGGCTTGAGTACCGCAGGCGTGAATGCGGTGTTCGATGCGTTCAAACTGCGGTCCCACAGGGTAACGCGGAACCGCAGCGTGTCGTATGGACCGGAAAGGTGCCACGTCGGCATGTCCACTTCCACCGTCCCGTGCTGGGATGGGCTGGACCCGGTCGGTTCAACACGGGGAATGCGGTAGTAAAATGGAATCTGACCTGCCGCGGCATTCAAAGGCACGGGGGTCCAAACGCCGTCGCGAAGTTCCTCGTACTCGCATTTCAAGTTGTAGTGGTAGGCACACGTCGCGCAGAAGACGCCCAAGGTGTCTTGCGAGTCAAGGCCGATGTCTCCGTCGCCATCTGTAAACCCGATTGTCAAGGTTCTCCCGCCGCTACCTGTGGGGTCAAATGCATGGATTTCGATGGCCGGCTCGTCGGGAAATGCAGGTTCGGGCAGGCACCCCGTGACTGCACCGCACAAACCTGCACCTAGCAAAATCCCCCGCATCGCGACAAAACTACGGATTGCGGAACTTTGCACCCATGGAAGTGCACCAGTTGCGGGCGAAGTTCCGTGCCTTGCGAACGGGGGGGGCAGGAAAGGGAGCATGGGAAGAGTTTGCGTTGGAGGTGTTTCGGTTCCAAGCGGCGCAGCATCCGGTCTATCGGGAATTCCTGCAACGATTGGACGTAGACCCGAAGCGCGTGCAATCTGCCCAAGCGATTCCACATGTGCCAGTGGAGGCGTTCGTGCACCGTACCATGGGCATTGGGGAAACGGTTTTTCGCAGTTCAGGCACCCTTTCGACTGGCCGCCGGGCGGAGCATGCGGTGGATGACCCAGCGTGGTACGAAGAAGTGGCCGTGGCCGGATTTGAGCGGCTGTATGGGCCGCTTGAGGGTTGGGTGGTAGGCGGATTGCTTCCCGGGTATTTGGGGCGCGGAGACGCGTCCCTGGTGCACATGGTGCGTGCGTTTGGATTGCGTTCAGCAAGCGGCCATGCCGGGTTGTTTGATCGCGCAGATGCCGCGTTTGAGAGTTGGATGGAGGCGGCTTGCACCAGCGGACACAAGGTGCTGCTGTTGGGGGTTACCCATGCATTGCTCGGATGGAAACCTGCTCGCCCCATGGCACCGGAGGTGCCGGTGGTGTTGATGGAAACAGGCGGTATGAAGGGGATGGGGGAGGAGCTCGTGCGGGAACAAGTGCATGCTACCCTGCGGGCCGCCACAGGGTTGAGTGCCGTGCACAGCGAGTATGGCATGACCGAGTGTTTGTCACAGGCCTATGCGGGCGCTGGAGGTCGATTTTGCGCCCCGCCCTGGATGCTGGTGCATGCCGTGGAAGTGGACGATCCGGGTTGCAGAGCGGAAGCTGGGCGCCACGGAAGAATCGCGATTGCGGATTTGGCAAACCTGCACTCCGTCGCCTTCCTCGCCACCGGGGACCTGGGCAAGATGCATGAAGACGGAACTTTCGAGGTGCTCGGGCGGCATGACCGGGCGGAAGTGCGGGGGTGTAATTTAATGTTGTAATTCGGGCCAAACGGTTGGAACATCCGTGGATGCGCCGCATCTTGCGCACGCTTTTCACACCCGCATGGAATTCTGGATCGGCCTTATCGGATTCTCGCTCGCAGCTTATTCGGTTGTAGGCAACGACAGCATCCAAACACTTGGAACGTTCATGTGCTCGAACGAGCGTGTGCCGTGGTGGGGGCTTTGGCTTTATGCAGGGGGCATTTTAGCGGTCACGTTGGTACTGGGCTACATGGGGTTGGGTGAATGGCTTGGCGGAGACGGCGCAGCGGATTTGACCTTTGGGAAGTACGATAGCATGTTCGAGACCGGCACTCCGTTCCCGAAGATGTCCTGGTGGTTTATCCTTCCTCCGCTGGCGTTGCTGTTCATCACCCGCTGGGGTCTTCCGGTGAGCACGACCTTCCTCGTGCTCTCTTTCTTCAGTTTAGAGAGTTTACCGAAGATGCTGACGAAGAGCCTTGCCGGCTATGGTGTGGCTTTCGCGTTCGCCTTGGTGGTCTATATGTTGCTGATTCCAAGGCTTGAACGGTTCTTTCTGAACCAGCCATTTGCAGAAAAAGCTGGTCTGTTGCGGAACAAGTTTTTCTGGACGGCACTGCAGTGGGTTTCGACGGGGTTCCTTTGGAGCCAGTGGTTGACACAGGATTTGGTCAACATCCTCATCTACCTCGGAAATCCGGATGACATCGGGCTCGGACTGTTCCTCTTCGCAGCGGCCATCCTCGTGGGCTTGCTCGGTCTGATTTTCTACCAGGACGGGGGCAAGATCCAAGAGA
>CAZMNI010000165.1:2528-4776 GCA_964567615.1 uncultured Chryseobacterium sp. | reverse complement strand
GTTCGGCGGTTCATCGACGGAAGGGGTCTTCTGCTACGACGGCAGTGCCCTGCGCCACCACCGCCCGGCCTCCGGCCTCGGCCTGCTTCCCCTCTTCGAAGACCTCCAAGGCGACCTTTGGTTCCGTTCGCAGAGTGCGAGCCTGTTCTCGATTTCCCGCTCTCGCCGCGACCTCATGGCCTTTGAGCGGTTCACGCTGCCGGGCATCACCGACGTGATTTCTGACATGGCCCAAGATTCGGCCGGCAACTTCCTCTTCGGCTCCGTGCTGTTCAGCGGACGTGAGGCCAGCCCGATGTGTCCGGAGTTTTCCGGCACCACCGTCCTCCAGTCAAACGGCATAAACCTCCTCGTCCTCACCCCCCTCCCGGTAGATTCAACCCTCCCCGCAGTAACCCCGACCATCGGACCCGGCTGCTCTGAGCCCATCCCCGTCTACGTGCCGCGGCCCTTCACCGCCCCCGACTTCCTCAGCCTCTGCCGCTGAATCTCCGCGCTTGTCCCGCGCGACTTCGGCGCCCTCGCCTCCAACCCCAACCTCGTCCCTCGAGGCGAAGCCTCGCTCACTCTCCACATACCACTCCGGCACTTCCTCCGGATCCGTTTCGAACGCATACCGGTCCGGCACCGGCCCCCGCCGGCGGTAGAGCCACGCAAGCACCACCCCGACGAAGGCGCCGCTGAGGTGCCCTTCCCACGAGATGTGGTCCTCGATGGGCAGCATCCACCACACCATCCCGCCGTAGAGGAACAGCACCAGGATGGACACGCGCATGAGCAGCCGGGCGTTGCGGATCAGGCCGCTGAGGAAGAGGAAGGACGCCAAGCCATAGATGAGGGCGCTGGCGCCGATGTGGTTGCCTTGGCCGCCGGTGGCCCAAAGCAGCACCCCGCTGCCCACGTACAGCAACAGCCACACCTGAGCGGCGATGGAGCGGTAGAAGTAGAAGAGCAAGATGTTGAGGACGAAGAAGGTAGCCGTGTTGTTCCACAGGTGTTCCCAGTCGCCGTGCAGGAAGGGGAAGGTGAAAATGCCGAGCAGACGGTCGAGGTTGCGGGGCCGCACGCCCCACTCGCGCAGCGGCCAGCCCGTGACCTCGCCGAGGGCGTGCACGCCCCAAACGACCACCAAGAACGCAGCCGTAGTCCAGAGTGCGTAAAAGACGCGGTCCCGGTCGGGGACTGCGCTGGGAATCGGGACCCGGCGAGGAACGCGCATGGCTGCAAAGGTAGGGCCCATCAACACGGAGCGGGTGAAAAGTGCAGGAGAGGCGCCCGACCGGCAGGGGGGTGCGCGAGTAGTTTTGGCCCCATGAGCACTTCGGAATTGCACGCCCTGATCGACCTGTTAGACGACCCGGACGAGGGCGTCTACCGCCACGTGCACGACCAACTCATGGGCCGCGGCGCCGAGGTGCTGCCGCTGCTCACCCGGCCGGTGGCGGAGGTGGCGCGCGGTGCGGTACATGCGGACCGGATCGAGGCGCTGATGGCCGGGTTGCGGTCTTCGGAGGCGGTGCGGCGGATGCGTACGTGGATCGAGGGGGGTGCGCGGGATGTGTTCGAGGGGTGGCTGGCCGTGGAGTGCGGGCTGCGTCCGGAGGTGGATGAGGCGGTGAGTCGGTCGCGGTTTGAGCGGCTGTGCCGGGACGTTTGGATCGAAAGCAACGAAGGTCTGACGGCGCTGGAGCAGGTGCTGGTCGTGAACCATGTGCTGTACGGCGTGCGCGATTTGCGGGTGCTGCCCGTGCTGCCGGCCGAGTTGCACCACGGGTTGCCGGATGCGCTGCTGTGCGATTGTGCGGGGAATGCGCTGGGTGTGGGGATGCTGTATGCCGCAGTCGTGCAGCGGCTGGGGTTGCCGCTGTATCCCATTGCCACGCCGGATGCGTTTTTGCTCGGCTGGTTCGATGCGGCGGGCGGAGGTGGAGAGATGCTGTTTGCGGTGCATCCGGGTCGGCGGGGTACGGTCTTCGCGGCGGGGGATTTGGTGGAGTTCGGGATCCACGGACCGGTGCGGCCGATGGCCCCGGCGGATGCTTTGGTCCACCTCCTCGGCGGATTGCAATGGATCCAAGAGCACCACGGCCGCAGCACGGACGCGTCGTGCCTGCACACGATGGTCAAGGAGTTCAGCCGCGTCGCGCGCTGAGCATCCGCCGCACAGTTTCGAAGATCACGCGGGCATCGGTCATGGCGCTGCGGCGGGCGCAGTAGTCGAGTTGCAAGTCGAGCTTGCGCGGTAAAA
>CAZMNI010000165.1:0-2518 GCA_964567615.1 uncultured Chryseobacterium sp. | reverse complement strand
ATCACGTCGAGGTAATGGCGTTCGGGGTCGGCGGCATGCCCGATTTCTTCGGCTTCGTCGAAGCCGGCGAGGCTGGCGGGGTCGGTGAGGCCGGGGCGCACGTCGAGGACGGCGCGTTGGGCGGCCGTGTAGTGCGCGACGAACTCAGGGACTTCCGGGCGGGGGCCGACCCAGGCCATGTCGCCGCGGACGACGTTGAAGAGTTGGGGGAGCTCGTCGAGCTTCGTGCGGCGGATGAAGCGGCCGATGGGCGTGACCCGGGGATCGCGGTCGCCGGAGGTCAGGGCGAGGTCGGAGGTGGGGCGCTGCCGCATTGAGCGGAGCTTGTAGAGCGTGAAGGGGCGGCCGTACTGGCCGACGCGGGTTTGGCGGTAGAGGGGGCCGCCGGGGCTGCCGAGGGCGATGGCGAGCCCGAGCGCGGCGAGGGCGGGGGCGAGGGCCAGGAGCAGTGCGGCGGCGGCGCACCGCCCGATCCAGTGTCCGCCGTTCATGGGGCCAGGCGGCGCACGGCTTCGACGACGCGGTCCACGTCTTCGTCGGTGAGGGCGAGGTGGAGGGGGAGCGAGATTTCTTCGGCGTGCCAAGTTGCGGCGCCGGGGTACGGGGCGAGGGTTTCGCCGCGCTCGCGGTGGACCGTGAGGAGGGGCAGCGGCAGGAAGTGCATGTTCGTGGCGATGCCCTCGGCCCGCAGGGCGTCGATCACGGCGTCGCGGCGTTCCGGGGTGCAGCCGCGCAGCCGCAGCGGGTAGAGGTGGAAGGCGCTGAGGCGGGTGCCGTCGGACAGCGGGGGCAGGAGGAAGCGCGGGTCGTCGGCGAGCCCGGCGGCGTAGCGCAAGGCCAGGGCGCGGCGGCGTGCAAGGGCGGCGTCGTATTGCGGGAGTTGGGCCCGGCCCAGCGCGGCCTGCAGGTCCGTCATGTTGCACTTGTAGCCCGCGGCGACGATGTCGTAGTGGTAGGAAGCGCCGGTGGCCTTGGCGAAGGCGTCCTTGGTTTGGCCGTGGAGGCTGTAGATGCGGATCCAGCGGGCGATTTCAGACGGCTCGAAGGAGGGGGGGAGGTTGAAGTAAAGGGCGCCTCCCTCGGCCGTGGTCAAATTCTTGACTGCGTGGAAACTGTAGCCCGTGACATCCGCCTGCAGGCCCACCCGGCGTCCGCCCACGCGCCCGCCGAGCGAGTGCGCGGCATCGACGAACAGCAGCGCCCGCCCCAGCCGCTCCTGCACCTCCGTCGCCGGCCGGAACAGCCCCCGCGCACGCTCGACCACGGCCCGGATGTTCGCCACGTCCGCGGGCCAGCCGCCCAAATCCACGGGCATCACGCACTTCGTCCGCTCCGTCATCGCCGCCTCCACCGCCGCAGCCGTCACCGTCCCGTCCGCCCCCACATCCACCAGCACGGGCGTCGCCCCGCAATGCAGCACGATGTTCGCCGTCGCCGCATACGTCACCGCCGGGACGATGACTTCGTCCCCCGGCCCCACGCCCCACCACCGCAACATCAGCTCGCAGGCCGTCGTCCAACTCGACAAACACACGCACCGCTCCCGCCCTTTCCCGTCCGGCTCCGCTTCCCGGATCCACGCGTCGAGCTCTTCCTCGAACGCCGCCAGCTCCGGCCCGGACGTGATCCAACCGCTCCGCAGCACCCGCACCACCGCGGCGATGCACGCTTCATCGATGGGCGGCGGCGCAAACGGAATGGGACGAACTTCCATGGCCGCAAGGTAACACGGGCGGCTGCGCATAATTTTGTGCACATGTGGAATGAACGCGACAACCGCCTCGTGCGCGAGTTCCGCTTCCGGGACTTCCCGGAGGCGTTCACCTTCATGACCCGCGTGGCCTTGCTTGCCGAGGCGCACCGCCACCATCCGGTCATGGTCAATTCTGGCAATTACGTGCGGCTTGAGCTGCACACGCACGACGATGGCGGGGTGGTCACGCAGAAGGACCGCGAGCTGGCGCGTGCGATTGACGTGGTGGTGGGGGGGTAAGCGAGGCTGCGCCTCGCGGGACGAGGGTTGGGGTTGGGGTTGGGGTTGGGGTTGGGGGTGGGGGATTTTGTGTACTTTTAGTAAACCAAATCCAGTTGTTATGCGCCGCTCGACCGTGTTTCTGCCTTTCTTTTGGTCTGCATTGTTTGCTATCTCATTCGCATCCAGCGCGGTAGCCCAAACTTCGCCCGAGCCCATCACCATCACCTATCCGTACAACCCGGATGTCGATGAAAACGGTTTCATCGGAACGGACGACCTGCTCGCGCTGCTTGCAGCATTTGCCTCCGATTTCGCCCCTGAATCCATCACGGTCGATGGCCTGACGCTCGAAACCTATTTGCTCATTCTTTCGAACCAAATCGCCGAACTCCAAGCCGCCGCCGGCACCGGCGGAGGCACCGGCGGAGGCGGCTCGGGCTCCTTCTTCGGCGTCATCGACGTTGACGTCAATCCGGACAACACCCTCACCTTCACGTTCTCAAACGGCTCGACCCTCTCGACCCCGATCCTCGTCGGCCCTGC
>CAZMNI010000164.1:0-4787 GCA_964567615.1 uncultured Chryseobacterium sp. | reverse complement strand
GTGCCCTAAAATCAGGGGCTCCCGAATGGCTGCTTCTCGTTGCATCGCAGATCAGGCTAGGTTCGATTCGGTGTTCCGCACCTTGGTCATGTAGAAGATGTTCGGCTTCACTCCGATCTCCTCGAGCGCATGGTACGCGCGATTCGTCTCGGAAATGGCCCGCACCTGCGACCCGGTGTCGTTGAGGTCGCCAAACGAAATCGCGTGGGTCGGGCAGGCCTCGGCACACGCCGTCACGATGCTGCCATCGACCACCGGCGTGCCGTCCTTTTTCGCTTGCAGTTTGCCCGCTTGGATCCGCTGCACGCACATGCTGCACTTCTCCATGACCCCGCGGCTCCGCACCGTGACGTCGGGGTTCAGCACCATCCGCGTGATGGCATCTGCAGCCGGGTTGAACTGGCTGAACTTCTTGTAGCCCGGGTAGTTGAACCAGTTGAACCGGCGCACCTTGTACGGACAGTTGTTCGCGCAGTACCGCGTGCCGATGCAGCGGTTGTAGGTCATTTGGTTCAGGCCCTCGTTGCTGTGTGTCGTCGCCACAACCGGACACACCGTTTCACACGGCGCGTGGTTGCAGTGCTGGCACATCATGGGCATGTGGACCGTCGCCGGGTTCTCCGACGGATCTTCCATCCGGCGGTACGACCCGATTTTGCCGACGCCTTCCTCCTCACCGCGCTCGAGGCTGTAATCCGAGGCGAAGAAGCGGTCGATGCGCATCCAGTGCATGTCGCGGTGGCGGCGCACTTCGTCTTTACCGACGACCGGGACGTTGTTCTCGATGTGGCATGCCGTCACACACGCACTGCACCCCGTGCAAGTCGTCAAGTCGATGGTCATGCCCCAGCGGTGCCCCACATTTTCGACCGGATGTTCGTGCCACAGGTCGAACGCGGAGGTCGGCTTGCTGTCTTGCGCATTGATGGTGCCATCCCCGTTGACGTCCTCGTGGACGGCAAGGGTAATGAGCTTGTTCCACGATGCTTGTCCCTTTTTCGCCCCCTTTTCAGCGAAGTATGCGCCGAAGGTGGTCTCCTTGACGATGGACGTGCGGTCCATGTCCGTGGCTTGGATCTGGGTACACGCAATCGGGTACGTAGCTCCAGTCGCCTCTACGGCCACGTCGAGCGCGCGGTATTGCTGCACCCCGTCAACTACCTGCACGAAGGGGAATGCGTTGACACCGATCGGAACCGGCGTGCCGTCTTCCCGGGTCAGGAATTTCCCGTCTTCGCCGACGCTGAAGGCGGCTTTTCCGATGGCTTCGCCTTTCGCGCCTCGGCCGTAGCCGAGGGCCAAACCGACCGTGCCCGATTTCTGGCCCGGGAGCAACACCGCAGGTGCTTCCACAGAAACACCTCCGACCGTCAGCTTCACCACACTTGCCGGCTTCTCTTGACCGATGTAGAGGTTCAGCCCCAGCGCTTCCATGTCCGCGCGGGACATGGTCACGTAGTTGTCCCACGTGATTTTCGTGAGTGGGTCCGGGGTTTCTTGCAGCATCGGGTTTGCGGCCTGTCCGCCGGCCCCGGTGGTTTGCATTTGGAAAAGCTCCAACTCGAAGGCACCGCCCTTCTCAGCAGTAGCCGCCGCTACAGCCGCTGACACACCCGTAAGCGTGGCCGCGGGGGCGGTCGCAAGCACCGGTGCCGTGCCCGTTGCGGTAGCTGCGGCAGACAGGTCCGGCATCGGCACCGCCGACGGGAAATGCCCGTTGTGCAGGGCCACGTTCCATGCGCCATCGGTGTACATCGCTGCGGGCGTATACGCCGCATTGTGCGTGGTCCGCAGGTAGGTGTACCAATCCGTCGTCGCATCCCCCGTCCAGCGCAGAATGCTTTCACCCGCCGCACGGGTTCCGTACAAGGGGGCGATAGTCGGTTGCTGCAAATCGATGCGGTCCGCGGTCCGCTGGGCATCGCCCCACGCCTCGAGGAAATGGTGATCCGGCGCAATGTGCGTGCACGCCGAGGCGGTTTCGTCCGCAAAGAGGGCCGTGCTGACGCTCGCTTTGACTTTCGGCAAGGCCTCAGCAAAAGCGGCACCGCCGGCATAGTTATAGACCGGGTTCGCGCCGTGCACGATGAGCACGTCCACCTTGCCGGCAGCCATGTCTTTCACAAGTGCAGCGACCGCGCGGTCGTCCCCGCGGCCCAGCGACCACGGACGGCGGATGTCCACCGTTGTGCCGTAAGCGCCAAGTGCTACGTTGATGGCGGCAACCACTTCCTGGACGTTCGGGTCATTTGACCCGCAGACCACGACCGAAGCAGCGCCCGAGGTCTTCAAATCCGCCGCCGCCTGCTTCACCGCCGCGGCAAGCCCCTCCTCCAGCGCCGGGGCCGTTCCTCCGGTGACCGCTGCAAGCAATGCAGCCGCGATTTTGCCTTGCTCTGAAGGCCGGCACATCGTCCGCACATCTGCGTTCGAACCGGTCACAGACATGACCGCCTCGAAGGCATGCATCCGCGACATGGTCCCTGCCTCGGGTTTGCGACCCGCGGCCCAACCTGCCGTCATGCTCGGAACATCTCCCCACGCATTGAGGAAGTCTGCACCGAGGCTCACGATGGTGCGTGCACCGGCAAGCGCATACGTAGGAACCGCATCCACGCCGAACACGCGGCGGTGGGCCTCCCGAATGCCTTGGTAGCTGACCGCATCGTACTGGATGTGCTCCGCCCCGCGCGCCGCACAGAACGCCGCAATCGCACGCCGCAAGCTCGGGCTGACCACGGTGTGGGTCAGGACCACCTTCCGGCCCGTACCCCCCAAGGCTGCCGTGACATCTGCGTCGATCGCCGCCCATGTCACTTCTGCCCCGCCCTTCTGGGGCCCCTTCAGGCGGGCACTGTCATACAAACCGAGTACCGAGGCATTCACCCGGACACCCACTTTGCCAGCACCTGCAGCCGGATTCGATTTGATGAAAATCGGTCGGCCTTCGCGGGTCTTGACGAGGATGTTCCCGTAGTCCTGGCCGTCGTAGTAGGTAGATGCGTAGTAATTCGCCACACCCGGGGTGATCTCCTCGGGCTTGATCGTGTAAGGGATGGACTTGATTACCGGGGTTTCACAGGCGGCAAGCGTCGCTGCCGTCACGCTGAAGCCCATGAACTTCAAGAAATCCCTGCGACCCGTGTGGGTCGAGTTGAGCCGTTCGTCCGCGAGGAATTCCTCGGTGGACTGGGCAACCGGAAACTCCTGCGCCGCTTGCTCGCGGTAGGATTCCGTGGCGTCGAGCTCGTCGAGGCCCGTCCAGTAGCGTGTATTCGATGCCATGGGGCTGCGGTTCGTCTTCTGGTTCAGTAGTGGCACTTCGAGCATTCCCAACCTCCCAACTCCTTCACGGTGATTTTGTCGTCTTCGAGGTATTCCCGAAGCTCTTCGTTGCCACGCAGGTGCTGCTCAAGCCGTGCGTGCATTTCTTCGTAGTAGCCCGTGCTGGCCAAATCCACTTCGGCTTTGTTGTGGCACTCGATGCACCAGCCCATCGTCAAGGTCGGCTTCGACAGTTCGATGATGCCCGGGTACTTGTCCCGCAACGCGTTGATGTCTTCGACTTGTGCGACGCGGCCCACGGTGTAGGTCTCGACGTCTCCGTGGCAGTTTTGGCACTGCAGGCCGCCCACCACCACGTGCTGCTGGTGGTTGAAGTACACGTGGTCCGGCAAGTTGTGCACCTTGTTCCACGCAATCGGCTCGCCCTCGAACGAGGCCTGGGGCGAGGTGTACCCGCTTTTGCCGTCGCCGTCGATGTAGGAACTGGTCACCGGGTCAAACCCGATGGCCTCGTAGATCTTCGCAATCTCCGTCTCGCCGTAGCGGCGGCCCTTCTTCACAGCCTTGTGGCAGTTCATGCAGACGTTCGTAGAGGGAATGCCCGCGTGCTTCGATTCGTACGCGCTGTGGTGGCAGTACTTGCAGTCCACTTCGTTTTCGCACACGTGGACGCTGTGGATAAACTTGATCGGCTGGTCCGGCTTGTAGCCCTCCACCACCGCAACGCCCATGAGCGTTTGGTAGCCCACCACCGCGCCGTAGGCGACCAGGAACAAGCCGACCAACGAAGCGAACACCTTGTTTTCCCACAACCAGTGGCCCACCCGCTGCAGGTAGGTCATGTCCGGCAGCGGTGCCTCCCCGCGCTCTTCGCGCATCGCGTTCTTCAACGTGCGGCTCACGCCGGCTGCGCTCAATGCTACGATGAGGAAGAGGACGAGCAGGACGAGGAACCAAACCGAAGTAGAGTTGTCTTCCTCCTCCGCCGGCAATTCATCGATGGTCACACAATCCGTCGTGGCAGCTGCAGCACCCGCAGCTCCTGCGTCGGGGGGTGCCTGAACATACGCCATGATGTGCTTGACGTCGTCCGCGTTCACCGCTTGCGCGCTCATCCAGCCATACGTCGGGACGTAGCGCGCTACGATGGACTTGATGTACGGATCGCCCGTTGCTGCGGCCGCTTGCGGGTTTTGGATCCATTTGACCAGCAGCTCATCCCCGCCTGTCCAGCGGTCTTTGATGCCTGCAAGCCCCGGTGCGGCGAGCACTTCGTTCGTGACCTTGTGGCACGACGCGCAGTTCGCATTGAACAGCGCCTTGCCCTTCTCTACATCGCCGCCGTCCCAAATGCCAGCCCGCAATACGCTGACTGCCATAAGGAAAGACATGGCGAGAAGGCTGCGCAGCACCCTGTAACTGGGCCAATGTGCGTGGACTTTCACGTTTCGCATGTCGATTAGGTACCCACTCAATTCGCGGGCAAAAGTAATGCCCCGCGC
>CAZMNI010000163.1:0-4791 GCA_964567615.1 uncultured Chryseobacterium sp. | reverse complement strand
CGCAAATGCGGATGTTCCTCACGCGCATGGGCCGCGAGGCCAAATTTGTGGTCACAGGCGACATCACGCAGGTCGACCTTCCGCGCAAGCAGTCCAGTGGATTGCGGTACGCCATGCAATACGTCACGGACATCCCGGGCATCGCCGCCGTAGAACTGACCGCGGCAGATGTCATTCGGCACCGCCTCGTTCAAGCGATGATCGCCGCCTTTGAACAGGCGGACGCAGAAGAAGAAGTGCAACGCGCGGCGCGGCGTACGGCGCGTTCCGGTCCTCCTCCCCTTACGTGAACATTCTCCGCACCCATGTCTTTGCATCGCTCTGATTTCAAGCTTTCTGGCCAAACATCTGCCTACCACGGTAAGGTCCGTGACATGTACACGCTCGAAGATGGCCGCATCGTGGCCGTGGTGAGCGACCGCATCAGCGCCTTCGACGTGATCCTGCCCCGTGCCATTCCCTTTAAAGGACAGGTCCTCAACGGAGTGGCTACCTACTTTCTCGAAGCAGTGCGGGACATCGTACCGGTTTGGCTCGAAGCGGTGCCCCACCCAAACGCCGCGGTGGGCGTGCAATGCACCCCCATCCGACTGGAAATGGTCATCCGCGGATACCTGACCGGCCACGCTTGGCGCACCTATGCTTCCGGTGGCCGCACGCTATGCGGCGTGGCATTGCCCGAAGGGATGCGGGAACACGACCGGTTCGAATCCCCCATCATCACCCCGGCGACGAAGGCAGAGGCCGGACACGACGAGGACATCAGCCGCGAGGACATCCTGGCACGTGGAATCGTCCCTGAACCACTCTACGCAGAACTGGAGCGCGTGACCCGTGCGCTGTTCGCCCGAGGCACTGCGCTTGCTGCGGAACGCGGACTCTTGCTCGTCGACACGAAATACGAATTCGGGCTGCGCGACGGGGTACTCTACCTCATCGACGAGGTCCACACGCCGGACAGTTCCCGCTACTTCATTGCGGACGGGTACGAGGAGCGCCAAGCTGCAGGCAAACCGCAGGAACAGCTCAGCAAAGAATTCGTGCGCGAATGGCTCATGGACCACGGCTTCATGGGACGGGCTGGGGACGCAATGCCGGCCATGGACGACGCATTCGTAGACACCATCAGCCGCCGGTACATTGCCCTGTACGAACAGGTTACAGGTCAGACGTTCGTAGGAACTGAAGTCGATTCGGCGAAGCAGGTGGAGCACGCCGTGCAGGCGTACCTCGATGCACATCCGGTCCTTGCGCATGGCTAAGCTCGCCCCGGAGGCCGCGGCTCATGCCGCTGTGCTGGTGGCCGCCTTGCGGGCGGGAGAATCTGTGGAATTGGTGGGAGTTTTGGGCCGGTGTGTCGTGGAGCGGCCCACAGACAGCGGGTTGAACGTGCGGTACGCCGTAGCGGACGAAGGCACCCTCGAACGGTTTGTTCCCGGATTGCCGGAAGCGGCCTGGGAACTCCTCGAGGTGAGCGACCGGCCCGTGGTGGTGGAAGACGAAGCGGGCCGGGCCGTCTACGTAGAAACCGATCCGTTTGCAGTGCATGTGATCCGTGGCATCGGCGGTTCTTGCGTGGTACGAACACGCTCGGGAGTTCCCGAACTTCGCGTCCGTTTTGACCGCCAGGGGCGGTTCAGCCTGCTCGAAGGATGAATTTTGCCCAAGACCTCCATTCGCCCATTTTCCGCACCGTGGGCGCGCTCGCAGATGCGCGCGGCCAACGGGCTTTTGCCATCGGAGGATTCACGCGGGATTTGTTGCTTCGCCGGCCGTGCAAGGACATCGACATCGTCACGGAAGGGAGCGGCATCGAACTCGCAGAAGCCGCGGCGAAGGAGCTGCGCGCAGGGCGGGTCTCGGTCTTTAGGAACTTCGGCACAGCGATGTTCAAGTGGAAGGACTTCGAAGTCGAATTCGTGGGGGCGCGGAAGGAATCGTACGACCGGGGAAGCCGCAAGCCGGTCGTGGAGAATGGCACCATCGAGGACGACCAACGGCGGAGGGATTTCACGGTGAATGCCCTGGCTTTGAGCCTGAACCGAGAAACCTTCGGAGACCTCATCGACCCGTTCGACGGCTTAGCTGATTTGCGCGCAGGGCGGTTGCGGACCCCGTTGAATCCAGACGTTACCTACTCGGACGATCCGCTCCGGATGATGCGGGCTGTGCGGTTTGCTGCCCAATTGGGGTTTACGATAGTGCCGGACAATTTGGCCTCCATCCGCCGGAATGCCGAGCGCATCGATATCGTCTCCATGGAGCGGGTCCACATCGAGCTGCAGAAAATCCTCTCTGCCCGGCGCCCTTCCGAGGGCTTTATGCTCCTGCTGAAGACCGATCTGCTCCAGCGCATCCTGCCCGAAGTGGTGGCCTTGAAGGGCGTTGAATGGCGGGACGGTGTGGGCCACAAGGACAACTTCTACCATACCCTCGAAGTCCTCGACCGCGTGGCTGAAGCTTCGGACAACGTTTGGCTTCGCTGGGCCGCGCTCCTGCACGACATCGCTAAGCCACCGACGAAGCGGTTCCAAAAAGGCATCGGCTGGACCTTCCACGGGCACGAGGACCGGGGCGCGCGGATGGTCCCGAAAATTTTCGGTCGCTTGAAACTGCCGATGGATGTCAAGATGAAGTATGTCCAAAAATTGGTCGCCCTTCACCTGCGTCCCATCGCACTCACAAAAGAAGAAATTTCAGACAGCGCCATCCGCCGGTTGCTTTTCGACGCCGGGGATGAAATCGACGACTTGATGGTGCTGTGCCGCGCGGACATCACCTCGAAAAACGAAGCCAAGGTCAAGCGGTACCTGGCGAATTACGACCAGGTGGTGCTGAAGCTCAAAGAAGTCGAAGCAAAAGACCACCTGCGCAACTTCCAGCCGCCGGTCAGCGGCGAGGAAATCATGGCCACGTTTGGCATCCCCCCAAGCCGGCCCGTGGGCGAAATCAAAAACGCCATCAAGGAGGCCATCCTCGACGGAGACATTCCGAACGAACACGCTGCCGCTTTTGCCTTGATGCTCCGCCTCGGGAAGGACTTGAACTTGCAGCCGGTCAGCCCTTCCAGCCGTCCTTAAGCGTCACTGCGCGGTTGAAGACCGGGGCGTTCGGCTGGGAATGGCGGGAGTCCGGCGTGAAGTATCCGAGTCGGGTGAATTGGTAACACTGGCCGGGCACCGCCTCCGCCAAGGCCGGTTCAAGTTTGCAGCCCGACAACACGGTGAGGCTCTCGGGATTGAGGAATTCGAGGAAGTCTCGGCCTTCGTGGCCATCCGGTTCAGGATCGGCGAACAGGCGATCGTAGAGGCGTACTTCCGCATCGAAAGCATGGGAAGCACTGACCCAGTGCAATGTGCCTTTGACCTTCAGGCCCGAGGTGTCAGAGCCGCTTTTCGACTCGGGCAGGTAGGTGGCGCGAATCTCCGTGACGCGGCCATCTGGACCGAGGTCATGGCCCGTACAGGTGATGATGTAGGCTGATTTCAGACGCACCGTCGCACCCGGCGCGAGGCGGAACCACTTCTGGTCCGGCTCGAGCCGGAAATCATCCTCCTCGATCCAGAGCTCCCGGGAGAACGGGATGTCCCGGTGACCTGCATCGGGATCTTCCGGATTGACTTCGGAAGGCAACCACTCCACCTCAGCTGCGGGGTAATTCTCCAGCACAAGCCGCACCGGCCGCAACACGGCCATCGCGCGCGGTGCGGTGCGGTTGAGGTCGTCGCGAAGTGCCCATTCCAGCAGCGCCACGTCGATGATGTTGTTGCGTTTGGCCACCCCCACCCGCTCGGCAAACTCCCGGATCGCAGCGGGCGAATAGCCCCGGCGCCGCAATCCGCTGATGGTCGGCATGCGGGGATCGTCCCAACCGTCCACCACCCCCTCCTCCACCAGCCGCAGCAACTTGCGCTTCGACATGATGGTGTAGTTGAGATTCAAACGCGCAAACTCCGTCTGCTCACTGGGATAGAGGCCGAGTGTGCGGATGAACCAATCGTAAAGCGGGCGGTGGTTTTCGAACTCAAGCGAGCACAACGAATGCGTGATCCGTTCAAGCGCATCGGACTGGCCGTGCGCAAAATCGTACATCGGATAGAGGCACCATGCGTCTCCCGTCCGATGGTGGTGGGCAAACTTGATCCGGTAAATGATCGGATCGCGCAGCAACATGTTGTCGCTGGCCATGTCGATCCGAGCCCGCAGCACACGGCTTCCTTCGGGAAACGCTCCCGCTCGCATCTGCATGAAGAGGGCCCGGTTTTCTTCTGGCGTACGGCTGCGGAACGGGCTCGGCGTGCCGGGGATGCCCGGGCTGCCTTTTTGGGCGGCAATCTCGTCTGCAGACTGGTCGTCCACATACGCATGACCGGCATCGATCAGCTGCAACGCCATGTTGAACAACTGCTCGAAGTAATCGCTCGTAAAGTACTCACCACCATTCCACTCAAAGCCCAGCCATTGAATGTCATTCCGGATGCTTTCCACATATTCCACGTCCTCCTTCTCCGGGTTCGTGTCGTCGAAGCGGAGGTTCGTAGTACCGCCGTATTTCTGGGCAATTCCGAAGCTGACGCAGATGGCCTTCGCATGGCCGATGTGGAGGTAGCCGTTCGGTTCTGGGGGGAAGCGCGTGCGCACTGCACCGCCATGCTTGCCGGCAGCGAGGTCCGCTTCGACCTTCTGCTCAATGAAATTCAAGGACCTGGACGCCGGGGTGGCATCGGGGGCGGCTTCGTGCGACATGCGCCAAATTTACGGCGTCACAGCAGCCGCACGTAGCGCATCAAA
>CAZMNI010000162.1:0-4812 GCA_964567615.1 uncultured Chryseobacterium sp. | reverse complement strand
TGCTGCACCGTGAAGGTGTACCAAACGCTGCTCACCTCGGCGCTGTTGTTGCAGACCCCCGTGAATTCAATCTGCGCACCTGCCGTCAAAGAAGCATTTGCTTCACTGTAAAAATCATCGCAGAGCACAATCGCACCAGAACAATCACTCACAGATTGCGCCCTGCTTTGCTGCACTATCGCAGCGGTAGTAATCAGCAGGTTAAACAAGGACCGAGTCAGTTTCTGCCGCATGACAGTGGGGAAATTAGGTTGCTTTTTTTGAAAGGCCACACTTTCGCACAAGAACTTCTATTAAGCAGGGAATACTTTCGTCATTCAGACAAAAAAGGTCGACAAACGGTCAGAATTTCGCGCACAAGTCGTATATTAGGGGCTCCAAATTGCTTGCCATGAGCCAAACTTGTTGCTGCCGCCTGCTCGCTTCTGTGTTGCTCGCGGCCTTCTCCCTTTCGGGTGCTTGGGCACAGCCTTACAGGTTAGTAGTTGAATCCCATGCGGTTCACGCTGGCTACGTAGGGGGGGCGAATCTCGCAGGATACACGACATATCGCTTCTACATAGAAACGGCGACTGCAACCGACAGGGTCGCTTCCGTCTTCGGAAATTCCGCAAATCCCTTGACCCTTATATCCTCAGACGGTTCCTTTTTCAACTCGCAGTATGCCAATGGTTCTACGGGTGACGGTATCAACCCAGAAACAATTGCAGCTTTTCCCGAAACGGAGTTCGACAGCTATGTAACCATCGGACGCTCCGCGTACGCTGGAATGGCGGCGGATCCCATCGTTGTCACCGAAGACGCTGCCCAGCAGTGGTCCTCGGCATTCTTGTTTTTCGGAGCGAATGCCGGTGCGAACATCGCCATCAACACCGCAGCAGGGGGGAGTTGGAGCCTCCCAAACACCGCTTCGGAGGCCGTTGCGGGCGCCGACTTGCGTGTCCTTGTGATGCAAGTCACTGCCCCTGGTGATTTGTCCGGAACGCTCAATGCAACTGTGCATGTCGGAGGAAACCCGGCAAACGTGATACAACTATCCGAGGATTTCAATACTGCGGCAACCCCGCCTGCCGGATGCACAGACCCCGCAGCCTGCAACTACGCAGCTTTCGACGGCCCTGCGTACTGTCTCCAGATTGAAAACCTCGGCCCACCAACTGGTCCCGGCACTTCAGGACTGACGGGGTACAATCGCTACCGCGTTTACGCTTTGTGTGAAAATCCGAGTGATTTTGTGAGTTCAGTTATTGGTGACTCAAGTTTCCCTACCCGTGTGCTCACCTCCGGAACCTTCTACCAGAGTCCTTTCGGAGGATTGACAAACGCCTCGCAGAACCCAGCCTTGATTTCAATCATTCCGGCACTCGGTTTCGACAGCTACATTTCCATCGGGATGACCGCACCGGCGACAGGTGCCCAAAATCCGATCAACGTACTTCCTGCGTCCCCTGCTTGGGGTACTGCGTTTGAGGCCGGAAATGACCTCATAATCGACGATGCAATAGGTGGTGGTTGGTACGCGCTCACCGGAGATGCAAACGGCATTGCAGGGGATGACTATCGGGTACTTCTCGGCCAATTCACCACCAACGGTGCCCTGTCCGGACAGATGTACATTCAGTTTTTCGAAAACGGCAACCCCGCCACGTATTTCCGGAAAACAGTCTACCTGAACGAAGCCTGCTTCGGACCAGAGAATACGACCAACTGTTCATATCCGTCAGCTGGACTGGATTGCGCGGGCAATTGTGCTGCAGACGCGGACGGAGATGGGGTGTGTGATGGAAACGAAGTCGGCGGATGTACCGATGCAGCGGCTTGCAACTTCAATGCAGGAGCGACGGACAACAATGGTTCTTGTGCTTATGCTGCCAGTGGTTTGGATTGCTCGGGCAATTGCTTGGCAGATGCCGATGGTGATGGCGTTTGCGACGGCGCTGAGGTCGCGGGTTGTACTTTCCCGATTGCGTGCAATTTCAATGCTTCAGCGACTGACGACAACGGTAGCTGCATTTATCCTGTACCCGGACTGACCTGCGCCGGTTCTTGCGTCTTAGACACCGACGGCGACGGAATCTGCAACGGCGATGAAATCCCCGGTTGTACTGCGGCGGCGGCCTGCAACTTCAATGCTGCGGCAACGGACATCGACGGCTCGTGCACCTTTGCAGCTGCCGGGTACGACTGCGCAGGCGCTTGCCTCGCCGACGGCGACGGCGACGGTGTATGCGACCCCTTCGAAGTGGCCGGTTGCACGAACCTTTCTGCCTGCAACTACCTGCCCACCGCCACCGATGACAACGGCACCTGCACCTTCCCGGCTGCAGGGTACAATTGCCTTGGAGGTTGTGCGGCCGATGCAGACAGTGATGGCATCTGCGATGCATTCGAAGTGCCCGGCTGTACGGATACTGCAGCCCTGAACTTCGATCCGACCGCAACGGACGACGACGGTTCGTGCATCGATGGGGCTTGCAACGACAGCGAAGCATGCAACTATGCGCCGGTGACGGGTTCGCCCTGTGTCAATGTGGAAGTCGTGGCCCAGCACACCACCGGTGAGCTTGCAGGAATGACCACCTACCGTGTGTACGCTGTGACGGCAAATGCAAACGACTTCGTGTCGGCCGTTTCCGGAGACAACAGCTTCCCTACCCAGGTGAACTCAACCGCTGGCTTCTACCAGCACATGTTTGGCCAAGCCGTGGCCTCGGACCTCAACACGAACCTCATCGCCTTCTTCCCGAACCTCGCCTACGACAGCTGGGTTACCATCGGTTTGACGGGCCCAGCGGCTCCCGGACAGGTCGGCATCAGCACCCAAGACAGCCCCGCAAACAATTGGGTAGACGTTTTCGAAGCCGGAGGAAACATCAACATCTCCGACCCCATCGGCGGCGCTTGGTACATCCTCACAGGAGCTTCGAACGGCATCGCGGGCGATGACCACAAGGTCCTCCTCGGCCAATTCACCACCGCGGGCACACTCTCCGGACAGATGTACGTCCAGGTACTGCTCAACAACAATCCTGGAACGCCGGTCAGAACTACGGTTCAACTCAATGCTACATGTGCTCCGTTTGACGACAGCGCCTGCACCTACCCCGGCACCTACACAGACTGCTCAGGAGCCTGCAACAACGACAGCGACGGAGACGGCCTGTGCGACGAACAGGAGGTGGCTGGATGCACCGACGCGGATGCATGCAATTACGACGCAACGGCGACGAACGAGAACGGTTCCTGCACGTACGCCTCCGCCGGTTACGATTGCACTGGCGCATGCCTCAACGACGCCGACGGCGACGGCATTTGCAATGAGTTCGAAACGGCCGGTTGCACTGACGCCGCGGCCTGCAACTACAATGCCTCTGCTTCCGATGACGACGCATCTTGCACCTACGCCACCAGCGGTTACGACTGTGCTGGCGCGTGCTTGAATGACGCAGACGGCGACGGATTGTGCGATGAATTCGAAGTAACCGGATGCACCGACGCAGCAGCCTGCAACTACGACGCCTCAGCGACAGACAACGACGGATCATGCACCTACGCTGCCAGCGGATACGATTGCTCTGGCGCCTGCTTGAGCGACACCGACGGGGATGGCATCTGTAACGAGTTCGAAGTGGCCGGATGTACCGATGCTGCAGCGTGCAACTACAACCCAGCCGCCACCGACAGCAACGGTTCTTGCACCTACGCCGCCAGCGGATACGATTGCTCCGGTGCCTGCCTGAACGACGCAGACGGCGACGGCATTTGCAACGAGTTCGAGGTAGCGGGTTGCACCGCAGCCGCAGCCTGCAACTACAACGCCGCAGCCACCGACAACGACGGATCCTGCACCTTCGCCGCCACCGGTTACAACTGCGACGGTGCTTGCCTTTCTGATATCGACGGAGACGGCGTATGCGATCCCTTCGAAGTGGCAGGGTGTATGAATGGTGCTGCGTGTAATTATTTGCCCACAGCCACAAACGACAATGGATCTTGCTCGTTCCCTGTTCCGGGTTATAACTGCCTCGGCAATTGTGCTGCCGATTCAGATGGCGATGGCATTTGCGATGCTTTCGAAGTGCCCGGCTGCACAGATACCGCAGCGCTGAACTTCGATCCTACCGCGACAGACGACAACGGAACGTGCATCGACGAAGCATGCAACGACAGCGAGGCATGCAACTACGTGCCGGTAACTGGCTCACTTTGTGTAAACGTTGAAGTAGCGGCCGAGCATTCCTCAGGTGAACTCGCTGGCATGACGACGTACCGCGTCTATGCGGTGACCGCAAATGCAAACGACTTCGTTTCTGCCGTTTCTGGGGATATCAACTTCCCCACATACGTGAATTCTACAACCGGATTCTACCAGCACATGTTTGGCCAAGCCGTAGCATCCGACCTCAACACCAACCTCATAGCTTTCTTCCCAAACCTTGCATACGACAGCTGGGTGACCATTGGATTGACGGGTCCTACAACACCCGGACAAATAGGCGTGAGCACACAAGACAGTCCCACAAACAATTGGGTGGACGTCTTTGAAGCCGGCGGGAACATCACCCTTTCCGATCCTATTGGCGGGGCTTGGTACACACTCACCGGTGCGTCCAACGGCATCGCCGGTGAAGATCATAAGGTTCTCCTCGGCCAATTCACCACCGCTGGAACGCTCTCGGGCCAACTTTATGTCCAGGTCTTCTTAAACAACAACCCCGCAACCACGGTTCGAACCACCGTCTTCCTCGACTCACCTTGTGCCTCATTTGACGCAAGCGCGTGCACCTTCGCCGCAGCAGGTTACGACTGCGC
>CAZMNI010000161.1:0-4813 GCA_964567615.1 uncultured Chryseobacterium sp. | reverse complement strand
CTGGTCACGGGGATTGCGACGGCGGCGGGGGTGATGGGGTGAGGGGGAGATTGAGGTTGAGATTGGGAACGAGAACGAGATTGAGAACGAGGTTGGGGTTGAGGTTGGGGTTGGGGTGAGATTGAGGTTGAGGTTGGGGTGAGATTTAGAACGAGTTTGAGGACGAAATTGAGGACGAGATTGAGAATTAGGTTGAGGGAACAGATTGAGGGTGGGGGTGCAGCGGCTAGGCCTTCTTCGTGCGGGTTTTCAAAGTGACCAAATGCGTTTCGGGATCAAAGTCCGGGTAGATGCCGCTTTGCAGTCCGGCTTCGATGGCCTCGGCGATGAACGCTGCGTGGGGATCCTCAAGTGAAATGGAGCGCTGTTTTTTCATGGGAGGGAGGTGGGTTCAACGGAGCGAGAATGTACCCCAACTTTGCGGCATGAGAACTGCCGCTTGGTTCGGGTTGTGGGTGGGGCTTGTCGGGGCGCTGGTCGGAGCGGCGGGGTGCAAACCGGAAGTGCAAGAACCCCCTGCGAACGTGTACGGAACTCCTTTTGCCGGCGTGCCCGATGCGGCCGATGCCGTGGTGTACGAAGTGAATTTGCGGGCCTTCAGCGGAACTGGGGATTTGCCCGGGGTGACGGCGCGGTTGGACTACCTGGCGTCGCTGGGGGTGAATGTCATTTGGCTCATGCCCCTGCACCCCCAAGGGGAGGTGAACAGCGTGAATTCGCCGTACAGCATCCGCGATTTTCGGGCGGTCAGTCCGGAGTATGGGACGCTGGAGGACCTGCGGGCGCTCACGGATGCGGCGCACGCGCGGGGCATGGCGGTGATGATGGATTGGGTGGCAAACCACACGGCGTGGGACCATCCGTGGCTCGATCGTCCGGGCTGGCACACGACGGATGCGGCGGGAAATGTGGTGCATCCGCCGGGGACGAATTGGCTGGATGTGGCGGATTTGAATTTCGGCAATGCGGAGATGCGGGCGGAGATGCGTGCGGCGATGCGGTACTGGGTGGAGCAAGCGAATGTCGACGGGTTCCGGCTGGATTACGCAGACGGGGTGCCGGCGGATTTTTGGGCAGAGGCCGTGGCGGAGCTGCGGGCGCTGCCCGGCCGCAAACTCCTCTTCCTGGCGGAAGGCGACCGCGACGACCACTGGGCCTCGGGCATGGATTTGATGTTCGGCTGGGACGTGTACGAACGGCTCGGGACGGTGTTCGTCGACGGCGGGAATGCCGCCTCGCTGTTTTCCACGCACCTGCTTGAATACACTGGAGTTCCGGCGGGCCGGCGGCGGCTGTACTACACGACGAACCACGACGAAAGCGCGTGGGACGAGACGCCGATGCAGCGGTTTGGGAGCGTCGAGGCGTGCCTTGCGGCTTCTGCTGCGACGCTCTTTCTCGGCGGGACGCCGCTGATTTACACGGGCCAAGAAGTGGGTCGCGTCGCCACCTTGCCCTTCTTTTCGAACACGGTGCTCGACTGGAGCGCCCAGCCGGAGATGCTCGAGGCGTATCGCGCGCTCCTCGGCGCCTACCGCGCCCTGCCGGCGGCGCGGCGCGGCACCTGGGCCCAACACGCGTCCGCGGACGTGCTTGCCGTGCGCCGGTCGTACGAAGGGCAGGACGTGCTCGTGCTGGTGAACGTGCGGGCGGCAGCGAAGAGTTGGTCTGTGCCCTCGGCACTGGCGGGCACGTGGGTGGACGCGTTGAACGGGGGAGAGGTGGCGTGCAGCGGCGCGGTGGACCTGCCCGGCTACGGGTACCGCGTGCTGGTCCGGGGTTGAACGCTACCTTCGCGGCTCCATGGAATTGAATGCATTGACCGCCCTGAGCCCGGTGGACGGGCGGTACCGGGCGGCTTCGGCTGCGCTGGCGCCGTACCTGTCAGAGTGGGGGCTCATCCGCCACCGGGTAGAGGTCGAGGTGGAGTACCTGATCGCATTGTCTGAGGCGGGGCTGCCGGAGTTGCCACCCTTTGCAGATGCGGAGCCGTTGCGGGCGCTGTACCGGGCGTTTTCGTTGGAAGATGCCGAGGCCATCAAGGCCACGGAGCGCACCACGAACCACGATGTCAAGGCGGTAGAATACTGGCTCAAAGCGCAGCTGGACCGGCTGGGGTGGGGTGCGGCGAAGGAGTTTGTGCACTTCGGGCTGACGTCCCAAGACGTGAACAACACGGCGATTCCGCTGTCGATGCAGCGGGCCTTGCGCGACGTGATCCGGCCGCAGGTGGCCGCGGTGCGCGGCGCGGTAGCGGACCAAGCGCGGGCGTGGAAGGGTGTGCCGATGCTTGCGCGGACGCACGGGCAGCCGGCCTCGCCGGTGACGCTGGGCAAGGAATGGGCGGTGTTCGTGTTGCGGCTGGACCGCGCGCTGGAGGAGGTGGATCGGCTGGTGCCTGCGGCCAAATTTGGGGGCGCGACCGGCGGATTCAATGCCCACCGGGTGGCCTATCCGGGCGTGGACTGGCCGGCCTTCGCGCAGCGCTTCGTCGAAGATCGGCTGGGCCTCCGCCGCACGCCCCTCACCACCCAAATCGAGCCCTACGACACCCTCGCGGCCCAGTGCGACGCGCTGCGCCGGCTCAACACGGTGCTCATCGACTTCGCCCGCGACGTCTGGCAGTACATCGCCATGGAGTACTTCACCCAAACGGTGCGCGAAGGCGAAATCGGCTCCTCCGCCATGCCGCACAAGGTGAATCCGATCGACTTCGAGAACGCGGAAGGCAACCTCGGTTGGGCGAACGCGCAGTTCATGCATTTGGCAGAGAAACTGCCGGTCAGCCGGCTGCAACGCGACCTCACAGATTCCACCGTGCTGCGCAATCTCGGCGTCCCCCTGGCTCACACTGCCATCGCGCTCGCGTCCTTGCAGAAGGGGCTGGGCAAGCTGGTGCTCAACGCGCCGGCACTTGCGCGCGACCTCGAAGCGAACTGGGCGGTGGTGGCAGAGGGGATCCAAACCGTCCTCCGGCGCGCCGGCTATCCCGCGCCCTACGAGGCGCTCAAGGCGCTGACCCGCGGCAAAGGCGGCATCGACGCGGCTGCTATCGCGGCCTTCATCGACAGCCTCGACGTCGCGCCGGACGTCCGGGACGAGCTGCGGGCCTTGACACCCTCTACGTACACGGGGTATTCAGAACGTTTGGTGGACGAGCTGCTGGGATGAGCCGGGTGCGCGAAGTAGCGGAGTTGCTCGCGCGGTACCGCGGCCCGCTCGCCTTCAACATCGTGTTCAATGCCCTCGGTGCGGTGCTTTCGCTGTTCACCTTCCTGAGCGTTGTCCCCTTCCTGCGCATCCTCTTCGTGCCAGCGGCGGCACCGGCCCAGCCCGCCGCTCCCGCGGCCGATCCGGGGCTGCTCGACCGCATCAATTCCGGCTTCGACGGGTACGTGGCGGAACATGGAGCAGAACACGCGCTCTTGATGCTCTGCGTGGCCATCGTGGTGCTCGCGGTGGTGAAGAATGCGGTGCAGTACGCGGCGCTGTTCAGTTTGGCCACCATCCGCACGGGCATTTCGCGGGACCTGCGGACGGCGTTGTTCGACCGCCTCCTCGAACTGCCGGTGGGCTGGTTCACCGACGCGCGGCGCGGCGACACGCTGAGCCGGATGACGAACGACCTCAACGAGGTGGAATTCAGCATCATAGGCACCATCGAGACGCTGTTCAAATCGCCGCTGGTCATCCTGCTTTCGCTGGCGACCCTGTTCGCCATGAGCTGGGAATTGACGGTCTTTGCGCTCGTCTTTTTGCCGGTGAGCGGCTGGCTCATCAGCCGGATTGCGAAGGCGCTGAAGCACGCCGCCCGGCGCGGGAAGGATGCGCTCGGCGACCTGATGTCGCTGGTGGACGAGACGCTCGGAGGCATTCGGGCGGTCCGCGGGTTCAATGCGGAGCCGGCCTTCCGCGAGCGGTTTCGCCAAGTGAACGGCGACTACTTCCGGCTGATGCGGCGGCTCTACAAGCGGGAGTATTTGGCTTCGCCCATGTCGGAGACCATCTCCCTGACGGTCATGGCGGTGCTGTTGGGCTTCGGCGGCCTCCTCGTCCTGCGCGGCGAAGGCGGGCTCAGCGGCGAGTGGTTCATCGGCTACCTCGTGGTCTTTTCCCAAATCATCCCCCCCGCCCGCGCCATCTCGGACGGGTGGTTCAAAATCGCAAAGGGCGCCGCTTCGCTCGACCGGCTCGATGCCATCCTCAAAGAACCGTGGCGCATCCCCGAGCCGGAATCGCCGCTTCCGTGCCCCCCGCTCGCACAGGGCCTCCGCTTCGAAGCGGTCTCATTCCGGTACCCCGGCGCAGACACGGATGTCCTCCACGGCATCGACCTCGACGTGCCCCGCGGGGCCACCGTCGCCCTCGTCGGTCCTTCCGGCTCCGGCAAATCGACGCTCGCCCACCTCATCGCCCGCTTCGCCGACCCCACCGCAGGCCGCATCCTCCTCGACGGCATCGACCTGCGCGACCTCGCTTCCCGCGAGCTGCGGTCCCGCCTGGGCATCGTCGCCCAGGACCCCCTGCTCTTCAACGCGACGGTCGCCGAGAACATCGCCCTCGGCGCCCCCCTCGATCCCGACCGCCTCCACGCCGTCGCCGCCGCCGCGAACGCCCTCGAGTTCATCGAGCGCCTCCCCGACGGCTTCGGCACGAACATCGGCGACGGCGGCGGCCGGCTCAGCGGCGGCCAACGCCAACGCCTCGCCATCGCCCGCGCCCTCTACCGCGACCCGCCGCTCCTCCTCCTCGACGAAGCCACCTCCGCCCTCGACACGGAGTCGGAGCACCTCGTCCAACAGGCCATCGACCG
>CAZMNI010000160.1:0-4838 GCA_964567615.1 uncultured Chryseobacterium sp. | reverse complement strand
TTCGCATGTCGATTAGGTACCCACTCAATTCGCGGGCAAAAGTAATGCCCCGCGCTCCAAATCATCCCCACACCGCCCGGGAATACCTACACTCCCGCTTATTCAGAACGATTCTGAATTAAGCGCGGCTACCTTCGCACCGACATGATGCTCTCCATCAACCGGATGCCGAATTTGCAGGTGCGTCCCGCGCTGCTTGCCTTAGGAATTGCAGGGGGATGCTGTGGGTTGAGCCCAGCCCAAACCACCTCCACCGCCCTTCCACCTACCGTGATCCTCCCGGAACAGGTCGCCGTGTGGGACCAGGCCGCCCGTGCCCAAGCAAAGCCCGCAGACGGATTCCGCATCCAGGTGTACCTCGGCGAGCTCCAAGCCGCGCGGCAACTGCGCGCGGACCTGCGCAAGCAGCAATCCCTGCCGGTGTACGTGATGGATTTGGCCCCGAATTACCGCGTCTGCCTCGGTGACTTCCGCGACCGGTGGTCTGCTGACGAAGAACGCCGACGCTGGCTCGCCACCTACCCCACTGCAACGGTGATTCCATGCCCCATCGCGCCCCCGCCACTGCCGACGGAGGACGTGCCCAGAGATTAATTCGAATCCTTGTTTATCAGCGACTTACCCTTCCAAAGTCTGCTTCACCGCAACTTCTTCGAAGGCCTCGATAACGTCGCCCACCTTCAAATCGTTGAAGCGCTCGATGTTCAAGCCGCATTCGAACCCGCGGTTGACCTCCTTGACGTCGTCCTTGAACCGCTTGAGCGATCCCAACTCGCCGGTGTACACCACGACGCCGTTCCGAATGAGGCGGATCTTCGTATTCCGCTTGATGGTACCGTCGGTCACAAAGCAACCGGCGATGGTACCCACCTTTGAAATTTTGAAGGTCTCGCGGATTTCAGCAGACCCTGTCACCTGCTCTTCAATTCGCGCAGAAAGCAAGCCTTCCATCGCCTCCTTCATCTCCTCGATGGCGTTGTAGATGATGGAATAGAGGCGGATTTCGACCTGTTCCTTCTCTGCTAACTTCCGGGCAGAAGCCGACGGACGGACCTGGAAGCCGATGATGATTGCATCCGAGGCCGAAGCGAGCAAGATGTCCGATTCGGACACTTGTCCCACGGCCTTGTGGATGATGTTCACCTGGACTTTCTCGGTGGACAGTTTGAGCAATGAATCGCTCAAGGCCTCTATCGAGCCGTCCACGTCGCCCTTCACGATGAGGTTGAGCTCCTTGAACTCGCCGACCGCAATCCGGCGCCCGAGCTCCTCAAGCGTTACAGAACGCTGGGAACGCACGCCCTGTTCACGCTGCAACTGCTGCCGCTTCGTGGCAATGGCGCGGGCCTCTTTTTCGTCTTCGAAGACGTTGAATTTGTCTCCAGCCGCAGGGGCCCCGTCAAATCCGAGCACGGAAACCGGCGTCGAAGGACCTGCCTCGTCGACCCGCGTGCCCCGTTCGTTGAACATGGCCTTGATCCGCCCGGAGTATTGGCCAGCAAGAATGGCGTCCCCGATGCGCAACGTTCCCGCCTCTACGAGCAAGGTCGTCACATAACCGCGCCCCTTGTCGAGCGAGCTTTCGATGACCGTTCCGAGGGCCCGTTTCTTCGGATTCGCTTTCAGGTCGAGCAACTCTGCTTCCAACAGCACTTTTTCCAACAGGGCTTCCACGTTCAATCCCTGCTTCGCCGAGATTTCTTGCGACTGGAACTTGCCGCCCCAATCCTCCACGAGGATGTTCATCTCTGCGAGCTGCTGCTTGATGCGCTCCGGCTGTGCCCCTTCACGGTCGATTTTGTTGATCGCGAAAATCATCGGAATGCCCGCCGCTTGCGCGTGGTTGATGGCTTCACGGGTTTGGGGCATGACGGCATCGTCTGCGGCGACCACGATGATGGCCAAATCCGTCACTTGCGCACCCCGGGCCCGCATGGCCGTGAAGGCCTCGTGACCAGGCGTATCGAGAAAGGTAATGTTCCCACCCGTAGGCAAAGTCACGCTGTAAGCGCCGATGTGCTGGGTGATGCCCCCGGCTTCACCGGCGATGACGTTTGCCTTGCGGACGAAATCCAGCAGCGAAGTTTTACCGTGGTCCACGTGACCCATCACCGTCACAATCGGCGGCCGGGGGACCAAATCCTCCGCACTGTCTTCTTCGACTTCGATGGACTCCTGGACCTCTGCGCTGACGAACTCTACTTCAAAGCCGAACTCATCGGAAATGATGGTAATCGTCTCTGAGTCGAGGCGCTGGTTGATGGACACCATCATGCCGAGCGACATGCAGGCCGAGATGACCTCGTTCACTCCCACGTGCATCATGTTCGCCAACTCCGCAACGGTCACGAACTCCGTCAACTGGAGCACGCTTTCGGCGGCCTGCTGGCGTGCGAGTTCGCGCTCCGTACGCTCGGCGTAGGCGCTGCGCTTCGCTTTCCGAAGCTTCGACGCTTTTGATTTGGACCCACCGCCGCTCAAGCGCGCGAGTGTGTCCTTGATTTCCTTCTGGATGTCCGCTTGGGTGACCTCCTTCCGAGGTTCGTTCCTCCGCGGTCCGGCTCCTGGCCGGTTCTGCGGACCACCTGCGGGCCGATTGCCCGGACCACCTGCACCGGCCGTCGGGTTTGCCCCGCCCACGGAAGCTGCCGTTTTGTCGACGTCAACTTTCGTGATCCGCTTCCGCTTCCGCTTCTCTTCTGCCGACACTCCACCCGGGGTTCGCTTCCGCTCCACCGGAAGGTCAATCCTGCCTAAGACCGTCGGCCCACTCAACTTCTCCACCTGGGCCCGCATGAACTCGGGAGCAGCAGGGGTTTGAGGTTGCGCTGGAGCGGGCGGGGTTGGGGACGGGGTTGGGGTTGAGGTTGAGGGCGGGGTTGAGGTTGAGGACGGGGGTGGGGTTGAGGTTGGGGACGGGGACGGGGTTGGGGTCTGGGATTTCTTCTTCGGTGCAAGGCCAGCGAGGTCCACTTTGCCGACAACTTTCACACGGGATTCCGGAGCCGCTGGCGCAGCCGGCGCATCTGTGGCCTCGGCTGCTGGCAAAACGGCCGCTTCTGCCGCAGCGGGCTCAGGGGCTGCCGAAGCTACAGGAGCAGGCACCGGGGCCGGAGCAGGCACCGGGGCAGGGGCAGGAGCCTCCGCTGCCGGAGCCGGAGCGGGGGCCGGGGCCGGGGCCGGGGCCGGTTTTGCCACCGGAGCTGCAACAATCCGCTCCACCACGGGCTGCTGGGAGCTCTTTTGGAACATCGACAGGTCGATCACTCCACTGCCCGAGTCGTCCCCCTTGCGGCGGGACGAGTCGATGGTGACGCTCTCCCGTCCGGCGAGCGCACGTGAAGAACTGATGGCCTTTTCCTTCGCCTCTTTCTCCCCTTGGAAATTTGCACGCAACAGCGCGTACGCCTCCATGTCCACCTTCGCATTCGCGTTGTTTTCGACTGCAATGCCTTTGCTGCCTAAAAACTCCACGATGGTGGCGACACCCAGGTTGAATTCCCGGGCAATTTTGTTTAATCGGACCGTTTTGCTTTCGTCAGTCATGAGCAGGATAGGGGCAACGGAAAGGTAGCAGGATTGAGGCAGTTCAACACATGGTTACGCGAGTTCTTCCTTGAGGATTTTCACCACCTCCCGGATGGTTTCTACCTCGAGGTCCGTCCGACGGGCGAGCTCTTCTTCGTTCAAGGCAAGCACCGATCGGGCAGTATCTAACCCTATGCGAATGAACTCGTTGAGGATCCACTCGTCGATTTCGTCCGCGAATTCGCGCAATTCCACGTCGTCGGAAGCGCCTTCCTCGTCGCGGTAGACGTCGATTTCATATCCGGTCAAGGCGCCCGCCAACTTGATGTTGTTGCCGCCCTTGCCGATGGCCAAACTCACTTGGTCCGGCTTCAGGAACACCTTCGCCCGCGCTTGGCCGGGGACGATTTCGATGGATGTGATCTTCGCCGGGCTGAGGGCGCGCTGCATCAGCAGTTGCTCGTTCTCCGTCCAATTGATCACATCGATGTTCTCGTTCTTCAGCTCACGAACAATGCTGTGGATGCGTGAGCCCTTCATGCCGACACACGCCCCCACGGGGTCCACGCGCTCGTCATACGATTCCACCGCCACCTTCGCACGCTCGCCCGGAGCACGGACCACCTTCTTGATGGTGATGAGCCCGTCGAAAATCTCAGGGACCTCCATCTCGAAGAGCTTCTCAAGGAATTCAGGAGCCGTCCGCGACAGGATGATGCGGGGGCTGCCGTTGCGCATTTCCACCGCGTACACCACCGCGCGGATGGTATCTCCTTTTTTGTAGAAGTCGCCCGGGATTTGGTGTTCCTTCGGCATCACGACTTCGTTGTCTTCGTCGTCGATTAGCAGGACTTCCCGCTTCCAGATTTGGTACACCTCGGCGCTCATCACCTCGCCCACACGGCCCTTGTATTTTTGGTAAATCGCGTCCTTCTCAAGCTCCATGATGCGGCCGGCCAAATTCTGACGGAGCGCGAGCACGTTGCGGCGCCCGAACTCCTCGAGTTTCAGCTCTTCCGACACCTCCTCGCCCACCTCGAAGTCTGCCTCGATCCGCTTTGCTTCGGTCAGTCCGATTTGTTTGTTCGGGTCTTCCACTTCTCCATCTTCCACGATTTCGCGGTTGCGCCAAATCTCCAAATCGCCCTTTTCCGGGTTGATGATGATGTCGAAGTTCGAGTCGTCCCCGTACCGCTTTTCGATCATCGACCGAAACACGTCTTCGAGGATGCCCATCATGACCTCGCGGTCGATGTTTTTGAACTCTTTGAACTCCCGGAAGGAGTCCACCAGGTTGAGTTGAGTCATGG
>CAZMNI010000159.1:0-4872 GCA_964567615.1 uncultured Chryseobacterium sp. | reverse complement strand
AAGCGGCAAAGGCCGAAGGCAAGCCCCTGCTCCTCGATTTTACGGGTTGGGCTTGTGTCAATTGCAGGAAGATGGAGGAGCAGGTTTGGCCCAACCCCCAAGTTGCATCCATTCTGATGGACCAGGTGGTGTTAGTCTCCCTCTATGTGGACGAGCGTAAAGAGCTTCCAGAAGCGGACAAATCCATGAAGGAGTATGGCGGAAAAACGTTCCCGATCCGCACGGTCGGGAACAAATGGTCCTATCTACAAGCCTCCCAATTCAACACGAATTCGCAGCCGTTTTATGTCATGCTCGACCACGAAGGCAAACAAGTGGGCGGTTCCGCGGGATACGACCCTGATCCGGACAAGTTCATCGCGTTTCTCGAAGACGGGCTGGAGAAGTTTTCTGCCCACTGATTCTTACAATCACAAACCCGGGGCCCCCGGCTGCAAAGCGGACGGAAACTCACTGCCAAACGCCCTGCACCTTCGCGGCATGAAGACACCTACCCTCCTCGAAACGCATTTGGACGAAGCCGCAGAGCTTTTGGGGCGCATCCGTTCTGATGCTTCCTTTCTCATATCTGCCGCACGGGGTGCAGAAATCCTTTCGACCGCTCTTGCCCGCGGTGGCAAGGCCATTTCATGTGGCAACGGTGGGTCGATGTGCGATGCCATTCACTTTGCGGAAGAACTCAGTGGCCGGTACAGAAACCACCGAAAGGGCCTTGCAGCCATCGCCTGTTCTGACCCCGCCCACTTGACCTGCGTAGGAAACGACTACGGATTTGAGCACGTCTTCGCGCGGTTTGTCGAAGCACTGGGGCGCCCGGGGGACGTACTTGTCGCCATCACCACCAGCGGAAACTCAGCAAACGTGGTCGCAGCAGCCCACGCGGCAAAGGCCATGGGCATGCAGGTAGTCGGCCTCACGGGGAATACCGGAGGTGCCCTTGCGCCGCTGTGCGATGCCGAGGTTCGGGTGCCCTGGACCGGGTATGCAGACCGCATCCAAGAGGTCCACATCAAGGTCATACACAGCTGGATCGATTCCATCGAACAGGCCATCGCCTGAATTGATTGCCATGTGGACGAAGACGTTCGGGGCCTCACACCGAGGCGCCCAGGCCCTGCCTGTGTCCGTTGAAATTCGCACGGACCGTGGATTCAGATTTCATGTTACCGGCCTTCCACCCGGTGCAGCGCGCGATGCCACCCTGCGCATCCGCTCTGCCTTGCTTTCAAGTGGATGCCGCTGGCCTCGTCTCTCTTGCACGGTGAACATCTCGCCACCGGTCACAGGGGCTGAAGCCGCCGCATTCGACCTGCCCATTGCGCTGGCCCTGCTCGCCGCTTCAGAACAGGTGCCGGTCGAGCGCGTTCAATCCGTCTGCAGTTTAGGTGAACTCCGGTTAGACGGGTCCCTCGCCGGAGAACATCCCGCCTACCTCGCTGCGCCAGGAGCCGCCTTGGAAGCGGGTTGTGTAGAGACCATCCTGCCGTGCAACGCCCACATCTCCGGTGCACCTTGGCACCCGGCCGAGCACCTGCGTTCCATCGTGCGCCACCTCCGCGGAGAACAGTTGCTCGCCGGAGCCGGTTACACCCCCCACGCAAGTGCATCCGAGCGCCAGATGGATCTCAAAGACATCACAGCCGACCGCATGACCCGGCTTTTGCTGGTTGCCGCAGCCGCCGGAAACCACCACACCTTGATCATCGGGCCTCCCGGATCCGGCAAATCGACCTTCCTTCGCTGCCTGCACGGTTTGCTTCCTGCCCCGTCCGCAAAAGAGCGCACCGCAAACGAACGATTCCTCGCGCTTCGGGGCCTCGAACCCCTGCCCCCGGGGGATGTGCCCTTTCGGTCACCCCACCCGACCACCACCCCTGAAGGCCTGCTCGGCGCCTTCCACGGCAACAGTGGCGGTGGCCTGGTACCGGGTGAACTGAGTCTTGCACACGGTGGCATGCTGTGCCTGGATGAACTCGCTGAATTTCCGCGAAACGTGCTCGAGTCCCTGCGTGGACCCCTGGAATCTGGCGAAGTCCACCTCTCAAAATCAGGCGGGATTGCGCGCATTCCGATGGCATGCCTTGTAGGTGCCTCTTCGAATCCCTGCCCTTGCGGCTTTCTCGGTGAAGGCCCATCCCGGTGCCGGTGTGCCGCCTCTGACATCGAAAAGGCCTTGCGGAGGCTCTCCGGACCCGTCATCGATCGGTTCACAGTCCACCTGGAAACCCGTCTGTTTCCCTTAGAAGATGCAGATTTACCGGACTGGCTCTGTTCGTCGGAGGCAGCCGCAGAGGCCGTGCGCACTGTCCGCGCCGCCCTTCCTAAACCGGGCGACGCACTTCCGCCCTCCCCGGAAGGCAACGCACTCCTGCAGCTTTTGCGCAGGTCACTCGGATGCACGGAACGCGGTAGAAACAGTGTTTTGGCGGTTGCACGAACGCTTTTGGCACTCGACAAAGCCACCTCCGGCGGTGTATTCCAGCGCGACGAACGGAAAGATCTCGAGCGCAGCGCACTCTTAACCGCCGCACAGTGCCGCATCTTTGACCGCACATCCTGGATCGAGGCTGCCAGGAAACGCAACAGTCAACGCCATGAACGCAACCGTCCTGAGCTGCCGCGGATGCACGCCCCGCATCCATGAATCCTGCTGGCTTGCCCCGAACGCTACCGTGGTAGGAGATGTCGAATTGGGCGAGGAAAGCACCGTATGGTTCGGAGCAGTCATTCGGGGGGATGTAGCCCCTATCCGAATCGGCCCCAAGGTCAACATCCAGGATGCCGCCGTCATCCACGGAACCTTTGAGCAGTCCGAAACCCACATCGAGGCAGGCGCTTCCATCGGACACGGCGCCATCGTCCACGGCGCTCACATCGGCGCAGGGGCACTGGTCGGCATGGGGGCGGTCGTTCTCGACGGCGCCCGCATCGGCGCTGGGGCCGTGGTCGCCGCAGGGGCAGTCGTGTTGGCAGATACCTCCGTGCCGCCAGGAACACTTTGGGCTGGGGTGCCCGCGAAGCAAGTAGGGGCCGTCAAGCCTGAACTCGCTGTGAAACTCGCCGCGACTGCCGACCGGTACGTGGCCTATGCCGCGTGGTTCAGCACGGCAAGTCCACCGTGATTACATGTCCCAAATTCGACTCTCCTCGAGTTCGACTTCGCGTCCGAAAAACGTACGCGCTCCGGAGGCGAAAGACGCAGTGAGGTCCGATACGAGGAATCTCCGTGGATGCGAAGGTGCTGGACCGCGCAATTCCGGCATCCCGACAACCGCGGCCTTCACACAGGAAGCCACGATGCCTGGCGTGTCGAGCACTGCCACCCCAGCAGGAAGAAATGCGCGGATTTGATCTGCAATCAGCGGATAGTGCGTGCAACCGAGGACCATCGCATCCACGCCGGTGAAAAGTCCGTCACCGAGGTAAGCCTCGAGCAGGGCATCCGAAACCGATCCGGTGTGAAATCCTTCCTCAATGGCAGATGCGAGAAGGGGAGTCGCCCGGACCACCGCTTGCAGCCCCTGTTCCGCGAGTGCGCGCTGGTACAGGCCTGAATCGATGGTGGCACGGGTTCCGATGACCCCGATGATGCCCGCCGGAAAGTGCTCCGCCGCATACGCCACAACCGGAGAAACCACGTCGACCACCGGAATGCGCGGTCCCAACGCATCGCGCACGGCATCCAACGCGTTGCTCGAGGCAGAATTGCACGCCACAACAACCAGGCGACAGCCCTCGTCGCGGAGGTGGTGTGAAATCCGAGAAGAAAAATGCCGAATCAAGTCCGGTGATTTTTCACCGTACGGCAAATGGGCCGTGTCACCGAAGTACACAAGCGGATAATCCGGGAGGACGTCCGCCACTGCGCGTGCGACCGTCAAGCCCCCGATGCCTGAATCGAAGATGCCGATGGGTGGCCGCATCCCGATCGGGCTTACATGCCCAACTTGGCGCGGACCAGCGGCGCGATGTCTTCCCCTCCATTGTAGAGGGTAGCGCCCGTGCTCGAATCAAAAATGTAGGTGAACTTTTGCTCTTTCCCGACCTCATCGATGGCGGTCTGAACGCGTTCAATCATCGGCTCCAGCAGCGATTGCTCCAGCTTCTGCAACTCTTCCTGCACCGTGGCCGCAAACTCCTGCAGCCCAGAATCCATGCCCTGAAGTTCGCGCTCCTTTTGCGTGCGGATAGCTTCTGGCCAAGTCGCTGCCTTCTGCTGGTATTCCGCAAACTTCGTTTGCATTTCTTCCTGCATCCGCTTCAATTCGGCCTCGTACTGCGCCGCTTGCGACTCGATGGTCGTTTGCGCCGTAGCGCGTTCAGGCAAATCGAGCAGAATGGCTTGTGCATCCACATGGCCTAAGCGCACTTGGCCTACTGCGGGAAGAAAACACGACGCACACACCGCCGCAGCTAAGAGAAAGAACTTCATGAGATGGATTGAATTCGTGCGAAAATACGGTGTTCGGGTCACTCCTTGCCGCCGCCGCGCACGGATTCCGTTGCACCACGGACGCCTTCACGGGCATTCTCTAACCCCTTGCCCACGGCTTCCTTTGCTTTGTCTTGCAGCGTCTTGCCTTCTCCTTCTTTGCCCTCTCCTTCCTTCTCCCCTTCTTTTCCAGACTCGATGGTCTCGCCGGGTACATAGCCCAGGGCCTTGATGAGCCGGTCCGAGATGTCGTATTTCGGATTCGTATACAGCATGTTGCTTTGGTTCGTCTTGTCGAAAATGACCATGTACCCGCCGGATTCTGCGAGTGCCATGAGTTCTTCGAAAATCTTGTCCTGAACAGGCTGAATCAGTTCTTTGCGCTTGCGAAACAACTCACCTTCGGGGCCGAATCGCTCCTTTTGCAAGGCCTTCGCCTC
>CAZMNI010000158.1:0-4955 GCA_964567615.1 uncultured Chryseobacterium sp. | reverse complement strand
ATTTGTTGCTCGCGCTGGCAGGCGCGGCCTGGGCCGCTGTTGCCAGCGCCCAAACCGGAACCGTGCGCGGTTCGGTCATCGACGCCCGCACCGGAGAACCCATGATCGGCGTCACCGTCCTCGTGCCCGGTTCGACCCGCGGTACCTCCACCGACCTCGACGGCGCCTTCTCCCTCGCGGTCCCTGCCGGACCGGCATCCCTGCAGTTCTCCTTCATCTCCTACACCACCATCACGGTCAAAGACATCGCCGTCGCCGAAGGAGCGGTGGTGGTGGTGCCGCCGGTGCGGCTGAGCGATGCCGCGGTGGATTTGGGGGTGGCGGAAGTGAGCGTGCAGGCCATCCGCTCGTCGGAGACGGCCATGATGACCATGAAGCGGCAGTCGCCGGCGATGCTCGACGGCATCAGCGCCGCGACGATTCGCCAATCCGGCGATGCCACCGCGGTCGAAGCGGCCCGCCGCGTGACGGGGGTATCGGTCGAAGACGGCAAGTACGTGTTCGTTCGCGGTTTGGGCGACCGCTACACGAAGGTGCTCCTCAACCACGTGGAAATTCCGGGCCTCGACCCCGACCGGAACAGCCTCCAAATGGACCTGTTCCCCACGGCCCTCATCGACAACATCAGCGTCAGCAAGAACTTCACGGCCGACATGCCGGCCGACTTCAGCGGCGGCCTGGTCAACGTGGAAACGAAGGACTTCCCGGAGGAGCGCATCCGCACCTTCTCGGTCAGCACCGGCTACAACCCGTCGATGCACCTCAACCCGTCGTGGCTCACCTACCCCGGAGGCAAGCTCGACTTCCTCGGCATGGACGACGGCACCCGCGCGCTGCCCGCTTGGGCCGCAGCCGGCTACGTGCCCACCCCGGTCAGCGGTGCGACGTCTGCCCAGGTGAACGAGTTCGTGCGCAGTTTCAACCCCACCCTCGGCGCCGAAAGGACCCGCAGCGCCGTGGACTTCGGCTTCGGCGCGACGCTGGGCAACCAGCGCACCCTGAAGAACGGCCGCACCCTCGGCCACGTGTTTTCGCTCTCGTACCGCAACGAGACGAAGTTCTACGACGAGGTCACGTACGGCGAGTTCCAGCGGCCCATCGATTCCACGGCTACTGCGCTGCGCTATGCCACGTTGACCGAGGGGGAAGTGGGCGAGCGGCAGGTGCTGTTGGGCGGTTTGGCGGGGCTGGCGCTCAAGTCGGCCACGTCCAAGTTCCGCCTGACCGTGCTCCACTTGCAGTCGGGCGAATCGCGTGCCGGTCGGTTCACCATCGACAACAACGGGGAAGCGGTGGGCCAAAGCGGCTACATCGCCTACTCCGACAACCTCGAGTACACCCAGCGCATGCTCACGAACGTCCTGCTGACCGGGACCCACGTGCCGAAGGCCGGCTGGGAAATCGATTGGCGGGTGTCGCCGACCCGGTCGGTGGCAGACGATCCGGACGTGCGCAAAACGGCCATCACGGTCAACCCGAACAACGGCGCCCTGAGCTTCCAAGCCGGGGCGGGCGGGAATCCGAGCCGCATTTGGCGCGCCCTCGAAGAATACAGTGCGACCGCCCGCGTCGATGTCACCCGTTCCACCACCTTCCGCGGCGGACCGGCGAAGGTGCGCTTCGGCGCGCTGACCACCGCCCGCATGCGGAGCTACGAAATCCTGTTCTACGACATCCAGTTTTTCGGCGCGCAAAGCTGGCCCTCCACGCTGCAGCCGAACGACGTCCTCAAGCCGGAGAACCTGTATCCCACCCCGGGCTACAACAACATCTACTACCAAACCGGCAATCTCGACCCGAACCCGAACGCCTACCGCTCCTCCGCGACGACCACCGCCGGATACGCCTCGGCCGAGTTCGCGCCGCTGGCCGGCTTGCGGGTGGTGGCCGGGCTGCGTGCAGAGTACTTCGTGCAGCGCCATACCGGCCGCGACCAGCGCTGGGCCTCAGGCGATTCGGTCAACGGCAACCGGCTGGAGAACGACGTGGTCCTGGAGGCGCTCGACCTCTTCCCGACGCTGAGCGGCATCTACGCGGTGGACGAGCGGACGAACGTGCGGGCCTACGTGGGCCGGACGATTGCCCGCCCGTCGTTCAAGGAGTTGTCCTATGCCCAAATCCTGGATCCGCTCACGAACCGCATCTTCAACGGCGCCCTCTTCCCGTACACCGGTTGGGAGGGGCAGCTCACGGAGACGCGCGTGGACCATGCGGACCTGCGTTGGGAGCGCTTCGGCACGGGCAATTCCCTCTTGTCCGTCTCGGCGTTCGCCAAACGCTTCGACAAGCCCATCGAGCTCGTCCGCATCCCGGAGCAGGCCGCAACCACGGAATTCCAACCCCGCAACGTCGGCGCCGGCCGCCTCGTCGGCCTCGAGTTCGAACTCCGCCAGGACCTCGCCTTCCTCGGCGCCGCCCCGGCCCTCACCCGCCTCACGGCTTCCGCAAACTTCACGCTGGTCGACTCCCGCATCGCCATGACAGACCTGGAGTACGATTCCCGGCTCACCTACGAGAAGCCCGGCGAAACGATCTCCCGCACCCGCCCCATGGCCGGCCAATCCCCCACCGTCCTCAACGCCGGCCTCACCTACGCCGACCCGGACGCGGGCCTCTCCGCTTCCTGCTTCTACAACGTCAAAGGCCGCACCCTCTACATCGTCGGCGCCGGCCTCGTCCCCGACGTCTACCTCGAGCCGTTCCACAGCCTCAACGCCAGCCTCGGCTACGCTTGGGGCCCCGACGGCCGCACCACGCTCGAGCTCCGCGCCTCGAACCTCCTCGGCGACACCACCGAGGCGTTCTACCGCTCCTTCGCGGCAGAGCCCCAACCCTTCTCGCGCATCGCACCGGGCACGGCGGTGAGTGTGAGTTTGAAGTGGAAAGTTTGAGTTTGAGTTTGAGTTTGAGGTCGAGTTTTTGGGTGCAGAGCGTTTCGCTCAGACCCTTGCCCTCCACCCTTCGCCGCGCAGCGGCGCCTCACACTGGTAAGCGGCGAAGCCGCGCCTCTTCCCTCCGCGGCGCAGCCGCGCCTGTTCCCTCCGCAGCTCAGCCGCGCCTCACACTGTTACGCCGCGCAGCGGCGCCCTCAACCTCGTTCTCAACCTCAACCCGTTCCCTCCCTCCCCATTCTGCCTAACCGCTCCCGCATCACCGCCCCCAGGCCTTCGTCTGGAGGCAATTCGACGAACAGGCGATCGCATCCGGCCGCGTCGAGGGCGATGAGGGCGTCGTAGAGGTTGCGTGCGGCTTCGGCGGGATCGCCGGTAGGGGAGAGGACGCGGGCGGTGGAGCCGGCGAGGAGGCCGTGAGGAAGGATTTGGAAGGCGAGGTAGCCCGGGCGAGATGCGCCGCGGTTGCCGGTCTCCGCCCAATCCGAAATCAACGTGACGGGCGTCCGCGGGCTGTAGTGCAAGGCGGCGAGCCCCGGCGAGGCAGCCGGTGCAGCGGCATCCGGGCGATGCCTCAGCAGCGGGGCGCGGCCCGCGAGGAAGGCGGTGAGCGCCTCGGCGGTGACGGCACCGGGCCGGTAGAGGACGACGGCATCGCGGCCGTCGGGCCCCGGTTCGACTGCGACCACGGTGCTCTCGAGCCCGTGGGAGCAAGGGCCGCCATCGAGGACCAAGTCCACGCGCGGACCGAGCGACGCCACCACGTGCTCCGCGCGGGTCGGACTGACATACGTGTACGGGTTCGCACTCGGGGCGGCCAGCGGAAAGTCCAGGAGCTGAAGGAGTTCGAGGGCAAGGGGGGCAGCGGGCATCCGGACCGCCACCCGCGGTCCACCGGCAGTGACGGCATCGGGCACCAGCGCGGACCGCTGAAGCAGCACCGTCAGCGGCCCGGGCCAAAACGCATCCATCAGCTCCCGCGCCAGTTCCGGCACGCCCGTCGTCAGCCGCTCCACGTCCTCACGTCGCCCGATGTGCAGGATGAGCGGGTTCGTGGCCGGACGTTGTTTGGCCTCGAAAATCCGCCCCACTACGCTCGCGTCGAATCCGTTTCCGGCCAACCCGTACACGGTCTCGGTCGGAATCGCGACGAGACCGCCCGCACGCAGTACCTCAGCCGCCCGGCCGACCTCCGTGGTTACCATGGCCGAAAGGTAGGGGGGAGGGTGAGATTGAGGTTGAGGTTGAGATTGAGTTTGAGCTTGAGTTTGAGGTTGAGGGGGATGGGTTATTGCTTCGTGGAACGGAGCGATTCGAAGACGATGGTTTGGATTTGGTCCACAAACTGCTGCTCGGCCCGCGAACCGGGCTGCAAATTGCCGAGTTGTGCAAAGGTCGGATTTCCAGAAATGTGGGTGCGAACGATGTGTTCGATGTTCGTCGTCGAAAACTCGTTGCGCAAGATGCGGTCCGAGAAATTTGCAATGGCCGTCTCCATCGCAGGGTAGGGCGTGCCGCTGGTTGCGCCGCTGGTGAGCGCAAGTTGGGTCAAATCCTCGAGGCTCGCCACGCCATTCAGGCTCGTCGTCATCTCGCTCAAGAAGCTCTCGACCAAATCTTCACGGACCAGTTCTGCATCTTCACGCGTCGTCGGATATGCCGAGGCAAGCAGGGGCGACGGAAGTCCGGAGGGCTTTCCGTTTTCAGCCGGCTTGTCCGTGCCTTCCGGCAGCGTGAGCGCAATCGGAGTTGCAGGTGCTGCAGGCCGGGTGGTGTTCGTGCGCACCGGGGACGGACGCTCTGGAGTTGTTGCCATCGCCGTAGCTGCAGATGCCGGAGCCGCTGCCGTTGGCGCGGCGGGGGTGTCCATCGGACGTGTGAGTTTTCCTTTGAGCTGTTCGATGCGCAGTGCGACATCGTCCATCTCACGCTCGAAGGCATCGAGTGCAGCGTTTTCCTGCGCCTTTGCGCGCAGACCGACGACCACATTGACGCGGTTGTAATACGGATTCGTCCCATCTTCCCACGCGACGCCGACGATGTAGGGGATTTGTTCTGGGGCGA
>CAZMNI010000157.1:0-5007 GCA_964567615.1 uncultured Chryseobacterium sp. | reverse complement strand
ATCAGCGGGCAGCGGCTGCATCGACAGCGGCAAGCACTTCGTCGAGCGGGTAACCACGCCCGACGAGCCAACGGATTACGCGGTTCCGGCCTTCGGGCAGTTCCCCGATGCGCCGAGCGACGAGGCCTTCCAGGGCGGCGCGGTGGGAGCCGGGTTCCAGCGCGGCCAGCGCAGCTGCAATGAGCCCTTCGGGAATCCGACGGGCCCGCAATCCCGCCCGGATGCGCGCTGGGCCCCACCGCTTCCCATGTGCATGGCCTTCCACATACGCCTCGACGAAGCGGCGCTCGTCCAAAAAACCCTCGGCCACCAGCGCGGCCAGAATGGGCTCCGCTTCGGAAGGATCCACCTGCATGCGGCGCAACTTTTGGTGCACGTCGAACGTACAGCGCTCCCGAAGTGCGCACCAAGCCCTTAGTTTTTCGAGGTCCGAAGGCGTCATCTTCCGCTCAATTCCTGCCGAAAGTTCGATATTCGCGTTCCCCACTCCCTAACACCCCGACCGATGCGGTCCGAGATTTTGACCCGTGTCCAGACCCTCCTCACAAACGAGGACCTGGAAGCCATCCGCAAGGATGTGCGCAATGCCATCGATGAGTTCCGTGTCCTGACCCAGGAGGAAATCCGCCGTCAGCGTGAAGCCCATGCAGAAGCGGAAAACGCGCAAGAGAAAGGATTCGAGTATGAGCCGGACCCTGTGGAAGCGGCATTCGATGAGGCCATCAACGCGTTCAAAGAGCGGGAAAAGGCATGGCGCAGCCGGGTGGCAGAAGAGCAACGGGTGAACCTCGAGCAAAAACTCGCCATGCTGGAGCGGCTCCGGCATACGATCCAGGAAGAAGAGAACATCGGGGCGGCGTTTGCGGTGTTCAATGAAGTGCGGGAACAGTGGTCGAAGGTGGGCGATGTGCCCGGTGACCGCCACAAGGAGGTGCAAGACACGTACAACCGTTTGCGCGACGAGTTCTTCTACAACATCACGATTTACAAGGAACTGAAGGAACACGACTTGCGCGTGAACCTGAAGCGGAAGGAGGAATTGATCGAGCTCGCGAAAGGCCTTTCGGCCATCGAGACCTTGCTCGATCGGGAAAAGGCCGCGCGCTCGCTCCAAAAGCAGTGGTTCGACATCGGTCCCTCGCCGCGGGAGTCCTACCAAGAGATTGCCGATGCGTTCTTCGGCCAAGTCCGGCCGGTGTTCGAGGAAGTTAAATCGCACTACGACGAAATCCGTGCGAGCTTCAAGGACAATGCCGCGAAGAAAGAGGCCTTGATTGAAGAACTGCGGGCGTTCGTCGCCACGGAAGTCGATCCGACGCACGAGGGATGGCAGCAAGCGACGGCGGCAGTGGTTGCTTTGCAGACCCGTTGGAAAGAAGCGGGTTTTGCAGGCAAAGAGGTCAACGAGCAGCTTTGGACCACCTTCCGGGAACTGACCGACGTGTTCTTTGCGAAGAAGCAACTGCACTACGATGCCATCAAGGCGGTAGGCAAGGAAAACCGCGACAAAAAGGCCGCGCTCATCGAGAAGGCAGAGGCCCTGAGCAACAGCACGGAATGGCGCACGGCTACGGATGCCATGATTGCGCTGCAGAAAGAGTGGAAAGACATCGGCCCGGCGAACCCGGCGGATGAACAGCGCTTGTGGCGGCAGTTCCGCAAAGCACAGGACACCTTTTTCAAAGCAAAGAAGGCACAGTTCGCTGACCGTGACGCCACCGAACAGGCGAATCTGAATGAGAAGGAGGCCCTGCTCGAAGCCATCCAGGCGTACGAGTTGACCGGGGACCGGAAGGCCGATCTCGATGCCTTGAAGGAGTTCGGAACCCGTTGGAATGCCATCGGCTTTGTGCCCAGAAAGGCTTTGGACGGGTTGATGGAGCGGTTCCGGACCGCGATGGATGCGAAGTATGCCACGCTGAGTGCACAACGCTCGGAGCGGAGCATCGATAGCTACCGGGGCCGCGTTGAGCGTTTGGCCGAGGGCGACACCCGCGGGGTGGCGCGCGAGCAATCCCTTCTGCGTGAGAAGATTGACCGCCTGCGTGCACGGGTCACTGCCACCGAGGAGAACCTCATGCGGTTCACCGGAAAGGGCGCAGAAGCGATCCGCGAGCAGTACGAGAAGTCGATCCGGGAGGACAAGCGGGAGATGGAGGAAATCCGCGAAAAGCTGAAGTTGCTCAGCGCGGCAGCGAAGGCGTAACGGGCAGAAGGTGTGTGGAGTAGCCTTGCTCCGCAAGCCAAACCAAATACCGGGGCAGTGCGCCCAGCATGCGGCTCGCCGCTTTTTCGCTGTCGTGGAAGACCACGATGGATCCGTCCCGCGTCGCCCGCACTAACCGGTTGAAACAGGAACCGGCGGTTTCGCGGGGGTCGAAGTCGCCGCTCAGCACGTCCCACATCACAACATCCGTGCGGCGCCCGATGGCGGCCGCTTGACTGCGCGTGATGCGGCCGTACGGCGGCCGGTAGGATTGGCCACCCGCCCCGGTGGTCTGACGCAACGCTGAATCACAGGCGAGGTAGCTCCGCAAATAGGCCGGTCCACGGGTTTCCCAGCCGGATTCGTGGCGGTGGGAATGGTTGCCGAGGGCGTGGCCGGCAGCCAACAAAGCCTTGGCCACCTCGGGATGCCGTTCGATGTTCTCTCCCACGCAAAAGAACAGGGCGGGAGCCGCCGCCGCGCCTAAAATGGCCGCCACTTCCGGAGTATAGGTCGGATGCGGGCCGTCGTCGAAGGTGAGGTACACCCGCGGTGAGGCCGCCCCGCCTGGGGGGCCGCTCCAAACGAGCTGCGAGGCCAGCGCTTTGACGACCGGGGGTGTGCGTGCGGTATACACGGGGCAAAGGTCGCGACGGAGTACGTGCGTTCCTGTTCGACCTTTGCTTCATGGAGTATGATTTTCGGGCCATAGAGCAGCGCGCGCGGGACGCATGGGACGCGGCAGGGGTGTACCGGGTGACGGAAGACCCGAACCGTCCGAAGTACTACGTGTTGGACATGTTTCCCTATCCTTCCGGGGCGGGGCTGCATGTGGGGCATCCGCTCGGGTACATCGCAAGCGACATTTTCGCCCGGTACAAACGCCACAACGGATTCAACGTGCTCCATCCGATGGGCTACGACAGCTTTGGCCTGCCGGCAGAGCAATACGCCATCGCTACAGGCCAACATCCGGCCGTCACCACTGCAGCGAACATCGCCCGCTACCGGGAACAGCTCGAGAAACTGGGCTTTTGCTACGACTGGAGCCGCGAGGTGCGCACCAGTGACCCGGCGTATTACCGTTGGACCCAATGGATCTTCGGCGAGCTGTTCAACGCGTGGTACGACCGCGCTGCCGACCGCGCCAGGCCCATTGCCGCGCTTGAGGAGCATTTCGCGGCCCATGGATCGGCGGGCATCGACGCGGTATGCAGTCCCGGGGTCGGGGCCTTCAGTGCTGCGGAGTGGGGGGCGATGGGCGAGGCAGACCGGGAAACCGTGCGGATGGCTTACCGGCTCGCCTACCTCGCGGACAGTGAGGTGAATTGGTGCCCTGCGCTGGGCACGGTGCTCGCAAACGATGAGGTAAAGGATGGGCTCAGTGAGCGGGGCGGCCACCCGGTGGAGCGCAAGCGCATGCGGCAGTGGATCATGCGGATCACGGCGTATGCGGATCGGCTGCTGAACGGGTTGGACGGGCTCGAATGGAGCGAGAGCGTGAAGGAGGCGCAGCGGAATTGGATCGGTCGGAGTGAAGGGGCCGAGGTGCGCTTTGCGGTCGACGGGCATCCGGAGCTTGCGGTGGAGGTGTTCACGACGCGCCCGGACACGCTGTACGGGGTGAGTTTCATGGTGCTTGCGCCGGAGCATCCGCTCGTGGAGCGGCTGTGTTCTGCGGACCAAACAGACTCCGTACGCGCCTACGTCGCTGCTGCCGCCCGCAAATCGGAGCGGGAGCGACAAGGCGCCGGCGACCGCGAGATGACGGGGTGTTTCACCGGAGGTCACGTCGTGCACCCGCTCACGGGGGCACGCATTCCCGTTTGGATTGCCGACTATGTCCTCGCCGGCTACGGCACGGGGGCCATCATGGGGGTTCCAGCAGGCGACGAACGCGATCACCGGTTTGCCCTGGCGCACGGCCTGCCCATCCCTGCCATTTTCGCGGACCACGACACGTCCTCGGCAGCATGCACGGACAAGGGTGCGGTGCTGCAGGCCTCCGGCCCGTGGTCCGGCCTCACCGCTCGGGTGGCCCTCCCTGCGGCAATCGCGGCGATCGAGGCCGGCGGGTTCGGGCGGGGCGTCGTGCAATTCCGGCTCCGCGATGCCGTCTTCAGCCGGCAGCGCTACTGGGGCGAGCCCTTCCCCATCTGCTACGAAGACGGGGTCCCGCGGCTGATCGACGACGCGCAGGTGACCTTGCCGCCGGTGGACGCTTACTTGCCTACGGCGGACGGCGAGCCCCCGCTGGCCCGGGCGCGGCGCGAGGATTGGCCGGTGTTCCGGGGCGAGCGCATGGAGCTCAACACGATGCCTGGATGGGCCGGGTCGAGCTGGTACTTCCTGCGCTACATGGATCCCCACAACGATGGGGAGTTCTGCGCGCGGGAGCGTTCCGATTACTGGGGCCAGGTGGATCTGTACGTGGGCGGGGCGGAGCACACGACCGGGCATTTGCTGTATGCCCGGTTTTGGACAGCATTCCTGTACGACCGAGGGCACATCGGCTTTCAAGAACCCTTCCGCCGCATGATCAACCAGGGAATGATCCTCGGGCGTTCGTGCTTTGTCTACCGGATCCAAGGCACGAACACCTTTGTGACGGCCGAGAAGCGCGGGGCACATGCGACGCAGCAGTTGCATGTCGACATTGCGCTGGTGGAGGGCAGCACGCTCGACACCGAGGCGTTCCGCGGTTGGCGCACAGAGTTCAAGGATGCGGATTTCATCCTCAACGACGGAGGCACGTACACCTGCGGGCACGAGGTGGAGAAGATGTCGAAGTCGAAGTACAA
>CAZMNI010000156.1:0-5080 GCA_964567615.1 uncultured Chryseobacterium sp. | reverse complement strand
CTCTAATCTGCGTCGCCATGCGGGACCTTTTCAAACAAATTCGGAACATCTGGAACCACGAGGAGTTGCGCCGTAAAATCGGCATCACCCTCGGCCTGATTCTGGTGTATCGCCTCGGATCGTTCATCGTACTTCCGGGGGTGAACAGCGACGTGCTCGCCGCACAGCTGAACCCGGCAGATCAATCGGGACTCGGGACGATTTTAAGCCTCTTTACCGGAGGTGCATTTACCCGGGCATCGATTTTTGCTTTGGGGATCATGCCGTACATCTCGGCATCGATCATCATCCAGCTCCTCGGCATTGCGGTGCCGTCTGTGCAGAAAATGCAGACGGAAGGAGAGAGTGGTCGGAAGCGAATCAACCAGTGGACGCGGTTCCTGACCATCGGCATCACGCTGGTACAGGCACCCGGCTACCTCGCTTCGACCGTGGTTTCTGTGCCAGGGGCCGTGTTGAATCCGAGCCCGTTCTGGTGGTTCAGCGCCGTGGTTATCCTCGTTGCCTCGACCTTGCTCATCATGTGGCTCGGTGAGCGGATTACCGACCGCGGCATCGGCAACGGCATCTCGCTGCTGATCATGGTGGGGATCATCGCGACCTTCCCAGCCGCCTTGGTGCAAGAATTCACGCAGGCGAGCCTGTTCTTCTACTTGGTGGAAATTGCAGTGTTGCTCGTGGTCATCGGAGCCAGTGTCGCGATGGTGCAAGCCATCCGGAAGGTGCCGATTCAAATGGCCAAACTGCAAACGGGAGCGTCCCATTTGCCCCAAGGCGAAGGCGCACGCAGTTTCATCCCGTTGAAGCTGAATGCTTCCGGGGTGATGCCGATCATCTTTGCGCAGGCCATCATGTTCGTGCCGCTGTACTTGACGCAGAGCGAGACCTTCCAGGACAGCGCGTTCTTGCAAAGCTTGAGTGACTTCAATGGCCTTTGGTACAACATCTTGTTCTTCCTGATGATCGTAGTGTTCACCTACCTGTACACGGCCATCACGGTGAACCCGAACCAAATGGCGGACGACCTCAAGCGTCAGAACAGCTTCATTCCGGGCGTGAAGCCGGGCAAGCCGACTGCCGAGTTTCTTGACCGGGTGCTGTCGAATATCACGTTGCCCGGTGCCGTGTTCCTCGGCTTGTTAGCTGTATTGCCGGCCATCGTCTTCAGCTTGGGATTGACGAAAGTGCAACAGTTCGCGATCTTCTTCGGCGGCACGTCGCTGCTGATCATGGTCGGGGTAATTTTAGATACGTTGCAGCAGGTGGAAAGCCATCTGTTGTCCCGCCACTACGACGGCCTGATGAAGGCCGGTCGAATCCGCGGCCGCGCGCAGTCCCCTGTGAGCGGAATCGGCGGATAATAGAGGCACCGTTCGGATGGGATCGGCGCGCGTCGTCCACTTGAAATCGGCCGAAGAGGTCGAACTCATCCGGGAGAGTTCTTTGCTTGTCGGGAGAACGCTTGCTGCTGTCGCAGAGCGTATCCGCCCAGGGGTAACAACCTTGGAGTTGGATGCGGTAGCAGAATCGTTCATTCGGGACCACGGCGGGGTTCCGGGATTCAAAGGGTACGGGGGTTTCCCGAACACCTTGTGCACATCGGTCAATGAGGCCGTGGTGCACGGCATCCCGAACAGCCGGCCATTGCAAGAAGGAGATATCGTCTCCGTGGATTGCGGGGTCTTGATGAACGGTTTCTACGGCGACAGTGCGTATACGTTTGCGGTAGGCGAGGTTTCGGACGAAGTTCTTGCGTTGCTTCAGGTAACGAAGGAATGCTTAGACCGGGCCATCGCTGCAGCCGTTGCAGGCAATCGCATCGGAGATATCGGGTATGCGGTCCAAGATTGGGCCGAACAACACCGGTACGGTGTGGTGCGGGAGCTGGTGGGCCATGGGTTAGGTCGGGAGTTGCATGAAGCTCCTGAAGTTCCGAACTACGGCCGACGGGGCAACGGAATGAAGCTAGCTGCAGGAATGGTGCTCGCCATCGAACCCATGATCAACCTCGGACGAAAGGAGGTACGTCAGGAGAAAGATGGATGGACCATTGTGACTGCAGACCGCAAGCCGAGCGCACACTTTGAACACGACGTGGTTGTGTACGAAGGGCGGGCAGAGGTTCTCTCGAGTTTTGACGAAATTGAAGAGGTTTTAACTAAACAACGAAACGGCTCACCAGCCAAATTGAACTGAATGGCGAAACAAACGTCCATCACGCAAGACGGGACCATCCTGGAGGCGCTCTCGAACGCCATGTTCCGGGTGGAACTGGAGAACGGGCATATCATTACGGCCCACATCTCCGGGAAGATGAGGATGCACTACATCAAAATCCTCCCAGGGGACCGCGTGAAGGTGGAAATGTCGCCGTACGATTTGTCGAAAGGCCGGATTTCGTTCCGATACAAGAAATAAACGCACCATGAAAGTCCGTGCATCCCTGAAGAAGCGTTCCGTTGACTGCAAGATTGTCAGCCGGAAAGGCCGTTTGTATGTCATCAACAAGAAGAACCCGAAGTTGAAGCAGCGTCAGGGCTGATTTGACAGAAGGTACAATCCATCGCATATGGCACGTATTGCTGGTATCGACATTCCGCGGAATAAGCGCGGTGTCATCGCTTTGACCTACATCTACGGCATCGGCCGTAGCCGGGCAGCGAAGGTCCTTGCGGAAGCAGGGGTCTCCGAGGATAAAAAGGTGCAAGACTGGAGCGACGATGAAATCGCCGCGATCCGGACGGGCATCGCAACGGGCTTCAAGGTCGAAGGTGAACTTCGTTCGGAGGTGGGCGCGCACATCAAGCGTTTGATGGACATCGGTTGCTACCGCGGCATCCGCCATCGGAATGGCTTGCCCTTGCGTGGCCAGCGCACGAAGAACAACTCCCGCACCCGGAAGGGCAAGCGGAAGACCGTGGCAAATAAGAAGAAGTAATTCCTGAATTGGGCTTCCTGAGAGGGAAGTTGATCACCTCAAATTTCATTCGACGATGGCGAAGAACATCAAGAAGAAAAAGAAGGTCGTAGTGGACTCCGTCGGACAGGCGCACATCCACACGTCTTTCAACAACATCATCATCTCCCTGACGAACAACCAGGGGCAGGTCATCTCGTGGTCGAGTGCCGGCAAGATGGGCTTTCGGGGCTCGAAAAAGAACACGCCGTACGCTGCTCAGGTAGCCGCTGAGGATTGTGGGAAAGAGGCCTTCGAGTTGGGGCTGCGGAAAATCCGCGCCTACGTGAAAGGACCCGGAGCCGGTCGTGAAAGCGCCATGCGCGCCCTTCACAACATGGGCATCGAGATCTCCGAGATCATCGATGTGACCGCGTTGCCGCACAACGGCTGCCGTCCTCCCAAGCGTCGTCGCGTTTAATCTTCTCCCGTCGAATTCTTTAGAGATATCCCCATGGCACGATACCGTGGTCCCAAATCGAAAGTGGCACGCCGTTTCCGCGAAGCCATTTTCGGACCAGATAAAGCCCTCGAACGCCGTCCTTACGGCCCGGGGCAACATGGCAACAACCGTCGCCGGAAGAAGGAATCGGAGTACTCCGTTCAGCTCGCTGAAAAGCAGAAGGCGAAGCACACCTATGGCATCCTCGAGAAGCAATTCTCGAACCTGTTCGCCACGGCGAACGCGCGCCAAGGCATCACCGGCGAAATCCTGTTGCAGTTGTGCGAAAGCCGACTCGATAACGTCGTCTACCGGTTAGGCGTGGCACCGACTCGCCGTGCGGCCCGCCAGTTGGTGAGCCACCGCCACATCACGGTGAACGGCAATGTTGTGAACATTCCGTCCTACCGTCTGCGCCCAGGCGACCACATCGCTGTTCGGGAAAAGAGCAAATCCTTGCCGGTGATTTCGAACTCACTCGGTGGCCGCCGCCAAACGCACGACTGGCTCGATTGGAACCAAGCCACGATGGTGGGAACGTTTATCCAGGTGCCTTCCCGGACTCAAATCCCGGAAAACATCAAGGAGCAGCTCATCGTCGAATTGTACTCGAAGTAATCCTAGATCCCTTTTCACCATGGCCATTCTTGATTTTCAGAAACCCGAGAAGGTGATCATGCTGGACTCCACGGAGTTCAAGGGTCGCTTCGAGTTCCGCCCGCTTGAGCCGGGCTTCGGCATCACTGTAGGCAATGCGCTTCGCCGCATCCTGCTTTCCTCCCTCGAGGGTTTTGCCATCACAAGCGTTCGCATCGACGGGGTGGATCATGAATACAGCACCGTCAAGGGTGTTCGGGAAGATGTCATGGACATCATCCTCAACCTCAAGCAGGTGCGATTCAAGCGCCACATTGAAGCGGCAGACGGCGAAACTGTGGTCGTGACCGTTTCGGGCACGAAAGCCATGACCGCCGGGGACATCAGCAAGTTCACGAGCGCCTTCCAGGTCATGAACCCGGACCTCGTCATTTGCACGATGGACGAAGGAGCCAGCCTGACCCTCGAGTTGCGCATCGGCAAAGGGCGCGGTTATGTGCCTGCAGAAGAGAACAAGTTAGAGGACACGCCCCTGGGCACGATTGCCATCGACTCCATCTTCACGCCGATTCGGAACGTGAAGTACGATGTGGAGAATTTCCGCGTCGAACAGCGCACCGACTACGAGAAGCTGGTTTTGGAGATCGAATGCGACGGAAGCATCCACCCGAAGGATGCCCTGCAGGAGTCAGCGAAAATCCTGATCCAGCACTTCATGCTGTTTTCGGACGACCGGATTTCGCTGGAAATGGAAGAACGCGTCGAAGTCGAGGAGTTCGATGAGTCAAGCCTTCACATGCGCCAGCTGTTGAAGACCAAACTCAGCGACATGGACTTGAGTGTGCGCGCGTTGAATTGTTTGAAGGCTGCAGACATCGATACCATCGGTGACTTGGTGTCCTACAACAAGAACGACCTGCTCAAATTCCGCAACTTCGGCAAGAAGTCTCTGACCGAGTTGGAGGATTTGGTGGAGAACAAGAACCTCACGTTCGGCATGGATGTGAGCAAGTACAAACTGGACAAGGACTAAGGCCATGCGGCACAATAAGAAATTCAACCATTTAGGTCGGAAGACGGGACAC
>CAZMNI010000155.1:0-5121 GCA_964567615.1 uncultured Chryseobacterium sp. | reverse complement strand
ACTTAAAATCTTCTGGCCCGAAGGGCCGTGCGGGTTCGAGTCCCGCTCCGGGTACCGAACGCAGGAAATCAGCAGGGAAGAGCGCTGCAGTAGGCGGCGAACCGGGTGAGGATGGCTTGCCAGCCCTGGGTTTGGAGGTCGCGCGAGTGGATGTGCTCGGGTTCAAACCGTTGAACGAGCCGGGTGTGCGGACCGTCGGCGGTGAGTTCGAGCTGCACGGCGCGGCCGTCGGACAAGTTCCAGGCGAGCGAATGCGGCGCATCTACCGCGGTGAAAGTCCCTTCCAAATCAAAGCCCATGGATCCGTCCCGGGCTTCCATGCGCCAAACAAGTGCACCGCCCACCCGCACGTCGTTGTGCGCACGCGGGCAGCACCAGTCCTCCGACGCAAAATTCCACCCCACGATGTGCGCGGGATCCGTGAAGCACGCCCACACGCGCTCGGGCGACGCAGCTGCGGTCGCCTCGATCACAATCGGGTCGGTCATGCTTCGAGGATTTCCACGGAGAACGTGTCGCCCTGCCGGATGGCATCGATGACATCGAGGCCTGCGACAACCTTGCCGAAGCAGGTATGGTTGCGGTCGAGGTGCGCGGTCGCAGAGCGGTCGTGGACGATGAAAAACTGCGAACCCCCGGTGTTGCGGCCGGCGTGTGCCATGGACAGCACGCCGCGCTCGTGGTACTGGTTGTTGCCGTCGAGCTCGCACGGGATCGTATAGCCGGGGCCGCCGCTTCCGATGCCTTTCGGACAGCCGCCTTGGGCCACAAATCCCGGGATGACGCGGTGAAATTTGAGCCCCTCGTAGAAGCCTTCCTTCGCCAACTTGACAAAATTCGCCACCGTTTTCGGCGCATCTTCGCTGAAAAACTCCACGGTCATGTCGCCGTGCGCGGTTTTAATTTTCCCTTGCATGGGCCAAATGTACCCCGAACCCCACATCCTCGCCACTGCGGACTCCGTTTGGCTCAGCCTGGAACTTCGCATCCCTTGCGACGACATTTCGCGCCACATGGACGCCGGCATCCAGGAGGTCCTCGCCCACCTCGCGGCCTACGGGACCGCACCCGCCGGTCCGCTCACGTGCCGCCATTTCATGCGTCCCACCACGGAATTCCACTTCCGCCTCGGCTTCCCGCTTGCCGCCGGCACATCCGTTCCCTCCACGGACCGTCTCCACGTCGGCACCCTGCCCGCGGGCACCCTCGCGCGTGCCATCCACCGCGGTCCGTATGAAGGACTGCCCGCTGCGTGGGGCCGCCTACATGCTGCACTTCCCGGCCTCCTTGCGGGCACCCCGAGCCTCGTTCCGTCGGGGCTGTTCCGCGAATCCTACCTCACCGACCCGGCCACCTCGCCCGATCCGGCGACGTGGGAGACGGTGCTGGAAATCGAGTTGATGGGAAAGGGATGAGGGATGAGTGTGAGTGTGAGTGAGAGTGTGAGTGTGAGGGTGAGGGATGAGTGGGAGTGGGAGTGTGAGGGATGAGGGAGAGGGGGGGTATCAGATCGAAAGAGATGCTACCTGTTTGGAGCGGCGATCGGGCGCCGGGGGGCTGCATGGAATGATGTGATTGACAAGGTTTTCATAAGTTTTGGGAGGGGAAATTTGGCTATGGGTCGATGAAAATGATGTGTTTCTCGACCTTTTGCCCATAAGTTTGTCCACGCAACCGATTCCTCCAAATGCATCACTTTCTCCTCATTAAGGCGCATGTGACGTGGACAATCACGTCCTTTTTCTTGCTGATTTCCCTGACTGGATGGGCCCAAAATCCTGACAAGAACTACATCGAATGCAACCACGACTCGCTCCTTGTGGTGCTTCGCGCTTACGAGGACTCGTTGGCGCTTTCCTCTTCCACCACGGTGGTGCGTGCGGATTATGCTTGGCGTGTGACGGACGTGTCTGTGGGAGAGAAGGTCTACAAGATCTACCGCTGCGAGGCGTTGTATGACAGCCTCGAAGTGCTGATGGAGGAAGTGGCCTTTGCACGGATGACTCCGCCCACCGTGGACACGGACAGCATCGGCAGCATCACCGGTACAGGTGCTAACTTCTACGGCAAGGTCACTTCGGATGGGGACACGGCCGTCACGGTGCAGTGGTTCAAGTACGGGCTAACCGCAGGGAGTTTATCGGATTCGCTTGCAGTCAGTGGAGTGGCCACGCCGTTCTCGGCAGTTGCCAGCGGTTTGGCAAACGGGACAACCTACTACGTCGCGGCGTTCGCGAAAAACGTCAAAGGCACGGCTCCAGGGGATACGCTGAGCTTTACCACGCTCGCAAAGCCCACCGTGGACACGGACTTAGCCACGTCGGTAGCGGCCACGGCCGCCACCTTGAATGCACGTATCACTGCCACGGGCGGTGCCGCCGTCACAGCGACGGGCTTCAAGTACGGGACGGATGCTGGGCTGACGACCCCGACGGACGTTCCTGGCAGCGGTACTTCGAGCCCGTTCACAGCGGCACTGACTGGATTAACCGGCTCAACCCAATACTGGGCGGTGGGCTATGCCACAAACAGCGCTGGCACGAGTTACGGGGATACCATCACCTTCACGACGGCATCAGCTTTCACATGTGGGACCTCGACGGTGAGTTTCGATGGGTATGCCTATTCGACGGTCCTGATCGGCGCGCAGTGCTGGTTTGCGGAGAACTTGCGTGCGGACAACTACAACAACGGGTCGGCGATTGATGGGAATCTGGACAATACAGCGTGGGCGAACGCCACTTCCGGTGCCCAAGCGGTGTACGATGAAGGCACTGCAAGCGAATCTGCAAATCTCGCTACCTATGGGCGGCTCTACAACTGGTACGCGGTAAGCGATCCGAGGGGACTGTGCCCTTCCGGGTGGCACGTGCCAACAGATGCAGAGTGGATTGCCTTGAGCGATAGCCTCGGTGGTGCATCTGTTGCTGGAGGAAAGCTGAAAACAGGTGCGTGGGGTGGGGACAACAGCAGCAATTTCTCAGCCTTGCCAGGAGGCATCCGGTTCGACGATGGCACCTTCGGAGCATTGGGAACTGACGGAAATTGGTGGAGTTCTTCGCCCTATGCAGCGAACGCCATGTATCGGTACATGTACGCGATCAGCGCCGAGATTTACCGGGACAACTTCTCGTTTCCCAATGGTTTTTCTGTCCGTTGCGCCCAAGATCCAGCTCCGGCCCTTACGGTGGTCACGGAACCGGTGACGTTGTTGAGCCACACCGCCGCTACGCTGAATGCCACCATCGCGGCCACGGGTGGTGCCGCAGTCACAGCGACGGGCTTTAAATACGCGACGAACTCGGCGCTTTCCAGCCCGACGGACGTGGCGGGCAGCGGCACGTCCAGTCCGTTTAAGTTCTCGCTCACGGGCCTTCCGCCCTCCACCCAATACTGGGCAGTGGGCTATGCCACAAACAGCGCTGGAACGAGTTACGGAGACACCATCACCTTCACGACGAATCCGCCCTTCAGCTGTACGACTGCATCGGTTAACTACGATGGCGATGTCTATCCCACCGTCCAAATCGGAACCCAGTGCTGGTTTGCGGAGAACTTGCGCAACGACAACTACAACGACGGGACTCCGATTCCTGACGGATTGACGGCTTCTCAGTGGGCCTCAACATCCACAGGGGCCCAGGCCATCTACAACGACGATCCGACGAACCTAACCCCCTACGGCAGGCTCTACAATTGGTATGCGGTCAGTGACCCCGCAGGACTGTGTCCGACCGGTTGGCACGTGCCGACAGATGCGGAGTGGACGACACTCACGGCCTACCTCGGGGGCTTGTCCGTCGCAGGAACAAAGCTCAAAACCGCTGCATGGGGCGGGGACAACAGCAGCGGATTCACGGCAGTGCCGGCGGGCCACCGCGGCTACGACAACGGGAACTACTACGTGCTCGGAAGCTGGAGCAACTTGTGGACCTCCACGCTGGACGGCTCAAACGCTTGGTTCCGCGACCTGAATGCATCAGATGGTACGGTATCCCGCAACAGCCATAGCCTGCGGTACGGCTTCTCCGTTCGGTGCATCTTGGATTGAGGCGCTTTTGACCACGCTACGGCCTCCACGCTCTTGTGGCCGCAGCCTGGTCGACCCACGCTGAAGGTCTATTCGTCATTTCAAAAGGCGAATAGGTCTCAATTGCAAGGCGGTAGCCGAAAAAAGGAAATGGGCTAGTCAATCGGATGGGCAGGCGCAGAGGGATTCGTGTGCTGCGGGAAGAGCGGTCGGCCTTGGAGCGCTTGGAACAATGCAATGGCCGCCAGAGCCCCGTATGCCACAGAAACCACGAACGTCCACCGGGTGCTCTTGAGCACGTAGTAGGAGAGGAGTGGAAGGACTTGAAGGGCGTGCATGCCGATGAAGTGTGCGACCCGGAGGTCGCCAAACGTCCGGCTCCACCCGACAATGAACAGGTTCGAGCTGTCATTCACGGCTCCGACGCTGTGGCTCAGCCGAGCGCCCATGGAAAACCCTTGGAGGGAAAACACAACGAACACAAGGATTCCCAGACGAATGCCCCAAACATACTGGACGGGCAATTCCGGAAAGTCCTGTCGAAAAAAGAGCACTCCGACGTACGCCGTGTAGAGCGTCACGACCGTTGCAGCAACCGCCATCAGGACATACAGGGTGGAAGTCCAGGATGAAGTTTGGTTAAAATGCGACAACTCTCCCCGACTGGCCCGGTACGCGATGTACAGCAGCTCAAAGCCCCACAACGCGACCACCGTCCAGTTGAACATGCCTAAGTTGAAGCCGGTCAGGTAGTGGCAATACCATCCCATCGTCCAGGAATACACCGCAATGGAAAGGGCAAACTTCAACGGTTTCAGCCAGGCATTGACGTGATGAACCTCCGTGGTCGTCACCCGGGAAAGCACGAAACACACCGCCGCCACCGCAAGGCACACCAGCCCGAAATAGAACAAGGTGCTGTTCCGATCCCTCAGCGTCTCGAAGAAATCTCCCATGTCCGCGAAGCTACACCCTCCCCCTCCACACTGTTCCCCGGCGCGCAGCGCCACCCTCACACTCACCCCTCCGCGGCGCAGCCGCGCCTCACACGGCCCAGCGGTGCAGCCGCGTCTCGTCCTGTTCCGAGAACA
>CAZMNI010000154.1:0-5151 GCA_964567615.1 uncultured Chryseobacterium sp. | reverse complement strand
GCCCATGACACCGTATTGCCCGGAAGTGCGATTTGTGGATCTCGATGCCATGGGCATCGTCAACAACGCCACCTACCTCACCTACCTCGAACAGGCGCGGATCCACTTTTTCAGCGAACTGGTGGGCGCGGATTGGGATTGGCATGCCGGTGGGGTGGTGGTCGCGCGCCATGCAATTGACTATCGCCTCCCGCTTCGGCTCAACGATGTGCCTGAAATCCACACGTGGATTGCGGCGGTCGGAGGGAAGAGCATGACGGTCAAATATGTGATCCGCCTTCAGGGGGCATCTCCTGCGCATGAAGTGGCCCGCGCTGAAACCGTTCTGGTCGGCTACGACCATGTCCGCGGTGCATCCGTGGACATCCCAGCCCTGTGGCGCGAGGCCTTCGCGCAGGGCAGGACGGGCGTTCCGCTCACGTAAACCATTCACTTCTGGCTGTTCATGAAAAAATACACGGGCCACGTGAGGGCAAGCCATCCGCTTAATTTTGCATGGTGTAAATAGTACACCTTCACGCCCATGTTGAGAACTGAAGACCGAGCGGGAGGTGTGCTGAATGAATCACCCCTTCACCCTTACCTGAAACAAACCCTTTAAAACCCTATACAATGAAAAAGTTGTACGCGATCGTTCTCGCGGGATGCTGCATCGGTTCGGCCTGGGGCCAAACCACAGTCACCTTCCGCGTGGACATGAACGGCCAGACGGTGTCGCCAGATGGGGTGCACATCGCCGGCAATTTCCAAGGATGGAACCCCAGCGGCACGCAGATGACAGATGCCGACGGCGACGGAGTCTATGAACACACTGAGGTGGCCACCGAGGCCACCCACTACGAGTTCAAGTTCATCAACGGCAACGATTGGCCGTTTGTAGAGGATGTCCCGAACATCTGCCAAATGGAACTCTTCGGCAACGACAACCGCCACCTGGATGTCACGCCAGACATGACCGAAGCATCGTACGATGTGTGCTACGGTTCGTGCGCAGCATGCGGCATGACGGCCGTGCTGTTTCGGGTAGACATGAGCCTTGAAGCGGCAATCTCACCGAACGGCGTACACATCGCAGGTGAATTTCAGGGCTGGGATCCGGCCGGGACGCCCCTGAGCGATGCGGATGGCGATGGCGTTTGGACACACTTTGCGGTGTTCGATGCATCCACCATCGACGGAAACTTGGAGTACAAATACGTGAACGGTAACGCTTGGACGAACCCGAACGAGAACGTGGCAGGCGATTGCAGCGATGGCACGGGCAACCGTGTGCTCGTGCTCGATGGAAGCAACTTGCTCCCTGGGGTCGCTGGCACGAACGCGGCCTTCTGCTACAACAGCTGCGGCTCGTGCGTAGCTCCGACGCAAGTCACGTTCCGCGTGGACATGACCACGCAGCTGGAGGTTTCTGCAAATGGCGTCCACGTAGCGGGTACCTTCCAAGGGTGGAATCCGGCCGGCACACCGCTTTCGGACGATGACGGCGATGGCATTTGGGAAGTCACACTCGGATTGCAGCAAGGCCCCATCCAGTTCAAGTTTGTAAACGGTAACGACTGGGGTGGAAACGGTACCGACAACGTGGACAACGAACTGATCAACGGCCCCTGTGCGGCACCGGGATCGGACAACCGGTTGCTGGAAATCGGCGCAGATGCAATCGACTACCTCGTCTGCTACAACAGCTGCGAGCCCACGTGCGTCGCGAATCCCGATCCGGCAGACATCACCTTCCGCGTGGACATGTCGAACGAGGTGGTTGCACCGGCAGGCGTGTGGGTGATGGGGGGCTTTACCTCGCCAGCGTGGCAGGCAGGCGCTGTCCAAATGACGGACGACGACGGCGACGGGGTCTACGAAACGACCTACACGGTAGACGGTGGCGCCGAAGTCATCTACAAGTTCGTCAACGGCGACCCGTCGGTGGGCACGAACGGCACGGACTACTTCGAAGAGTCGGGCATCTATGACATCACAGATCCCGTGACCGGTGAGCCGGTGGCAACGAACTTCCAAGAGCAGGCTTGCGGCGTCCCGAACCCCTTCGGTGCGTTCAACCGCATCCACGTGCGGAGCGGTTCGCCGGAGGTGCTGTACGACGTATGCTTCAACTCGTGCGCAAACTGCGCTGGTGTCATCGGCATCGAAGAAGCCGGCCAATTGGAGGGTGTGCGGATGTTCCCGAACCCGACATCTGGTGCGCTGACCCTCACGTTCCCGAGTGAGCTGAAGCAAGGCGCGGTGCGGGTGTTGGATTTGGCAGGCCGTGTGGTGATGGATGTGGCCCTCGCCGCATCGCGCACGGCTTCGGTCGAACTCGAAATCGGACAGCTGCAAGCAGGCCTGTATGTGGTCGAGTTGGTTTCGGGCACAGCCCGTTGGACGGGATACGTCGTCCGCGACTGATCGACACGTGCGTTGAGATTTACGGCGGGGGCCTTCCTTCAGGGAGGCCCCCGCTTCTTTTCCGCACGGCTCTCTGTGAATAAATTAGCCCTGTCAAAAACCACCGCTGCGCGTACATTTGGACACCATTTACTTCTACCACCATGAAGCACCTTTTGCTTGCAAGCGCATTCAGCGCACTGGCCTTCGCTGGGATGTCGCAGGTCACGAGCATATCTGTGGAGACCTTCGCCGGTCCTACAGCTCCGTCGATGCCGGCAGGGATGACCACCTACCGGATTTACGCGAACACGACGAATGCGAACGACTTCGTCTCAGCAGTGTTTGGAGATTCGCAAGACCCGCTGACCATCGCGTCAACAGGGACGATTCACCAAGACCCACTTGGGTCGAATTTTGCCCACACGGTCAACGCAAACATCTTCGGGTTTTTACCGGCTTTGCAGTATGATTCTTGGGTCTCAATCGGCATTGCACCGACTGCGGGGGTGACGCCTTCCCAGTTGAATAGTGTGGGCTTGGATTCCCCGATGGGCATCTTTGCAGCTGGAGAAGATTTGGTGGTGAACAGTGCAAATGGCGGTTCGTGGTTCTTGCTTTTTCCGAACGCTGAGGGTTATGCAGGTTCGGACCTCAAGGTGTTGCTGGCTCAGATTACGACGAATGGAACTGTTTATGGATACGTGAACTTGCAGGTTTTCGTAAACGGCCTTCAGGCCAACGGGCAAGTAGCTGAAGGCCTGCCTTTCAGTTCCAATCCCAACGCGGTGTTCGGGTGCACAGATCCGGAAGCAACAAACTACAATCCTGCCGCGAATACCGACATCGGAAATTGCATCTTCCCGTGTGCTTTGAGCTTGTCCGTTGCCTCTATTACCCCGTTGTCGTGTTCAAATTCAACGAATGGGGCGGTCAACGTGGTTCAGACGGGGGGACAGTATGGTGTGCAGTTTGGAATAAACCTCCCCACCGGCAGCAATCCGACGCAAGCCCTGGGAAACTTCAGCAACCTCGCGGGTGGGGTACAAACCATCTCAGCAGTGGACGGTGCAGGGTGCACAGCCACGTTGCAGGTTACTGTTCCGGTACCGGCCCCCATAACCTTGTCAGCCTCGCTTGCTGAGCCCATCAGCTGCAATGGTGAGAATGATGCGGTGATCAATGCCACTGGTTCAGGTGGAACGGGGGCATTTGCGTATTCCATCGCGGGCGCGGTAACTGCTGGTCCCCAATCGTCTGGGCTGTTTTCGAACTTAGGCCCTGGTCTGTACACGGTGACTGCAGTGGATGCGAACGGTTGTACAAAGGCGGCACCTGCGATTTCGGTAAACAACCCGGCTGCACTAAATCTCTATGTCACCGCTGTAGGTGATGCTACCTGTTTTAACACGCCGGACGGGCAGGTGGTCCTAACGCCTGTCGGCGGCTCCGGTCAACCCAGTGCGATGCAGTACTCCACGAATGGAGTGACGTTTGCACCAGATGGCGTTCCGGGTAATACGGGGATTTTGAGTCTGGCTCCAGGGACGTACACCATCTACGTCCAAGACGTGAACGGGTGCATCGGTCAGGTCGCAAATCCTGTAGTTGTCGAGGGCCCTCCTGCAATTGTATTGAACACGACTGCTGAAGGCGTTCTGTGCGCAGGAGATCAAAACGGTTCGATTTCAGTTTTGGCGACTGGAGGCACAGGGGGCTTCACGTATGCTTTTGGTGGAGGCGCCAGCAGCGAGGTCACCTTTTACGGTGATTTGGGTGCAGGGACGTACACCATTTCAGTGACCGATGATTCGGGATGTTCAGCATCATCCGATGTGGTGGTAGCGGCTGCAGCGCCGGTCTTGGTCTCGGCTACAGCAACGCCCATCACCTGCAACGGGGATGGCAATGGCATCGTCGCTGCGACGGCGTCGGGCGGTACCGGGGCGTACCTGTACAGCATCGACAACGTGAACTTCAGCGCGGGTTCCACGTTTGGCAACCTCCTGCCGGGCATCTACACGGTGTATGCGGAGGACGAAAACGGGTGCACCTCCTCTTCCATGGCGCAAGTCATAGAACCTGCTCCCCTCGTGCTCGCGGGAGTGGTTACGGACGACGACGGCACGGGCAACGGTGCCATCGATGTGACCGTTGCGGGCGGCACCACGGGCTATAGCTTCTCGTGGACCGGTCCGAACGGGTTCACTGCTACGACACAGAGCATTGCGAACATCGATGGTGGCACCTACACCCTCACGGTAACAGACGCGAACGGCTGCACGAATTCTCAAACCTTCGATGTCGTCACCGGAGTAGACGAACTCGTCGCGGGCCTCGACCTTGCCGTGTTCCCGAACCCGACCACAGGTCAATTTACTCTGGTACTCGAAGGATTGACCGGCGAGGCACTTTCATGGGACCTCCGGGATGTCACGGGCCGTTCGGTAGCTTCGGAAATCGTCGGAAGCCGGACAGGCGAAGTGCGGATTCCGATGGACCTGACCGGTGCAGCGAGCGGGGTGTACCTGCTCAACGTGCAGTCTGGCGCAACCCGCTTCACGGTGCGAGTGCTGGTGCAGCAGTAATCGAGATAGCGACTGAAAGAAACGGCCTCTATATCGGGGGCCGTTTTTTTATGGCATAGGAACGAAGTGGGCCATGCGGCACGGATCGTCGGTGATGATGCCGTCCACGCCAAGGAGCACGAGGCGCCGGAACTCCGCTTCGTCGTTCACCGTCCACGGAAGGACTTGCATGTGCATG
>CAZMNI010000153.1:0-5243 GCA_964567615.1 uncultured Chryseobacterium sp. | reverse complement strand
ATCCGCGACGACAGCGGCAAAGGCAAAGCAAAACTCACCGGCCGCTCCATCGTCGATGCCCGGGTTTCGTACGACGAAGTCGGCGATGTGGTGGTGAGCATGACCATGGACGGCGAAGGTGCTGGGGTTTGGGGTACAATGACCCAGGCCTGCGCCGCAGACAACCAACGCGCGGTGGCCATCGTCCTCGACGGCTTGGTGTTCAGTGCGCCCAGCGTGCAGTCGGCCATCACAAACGGCCGCTCCCAAATCAGCTTCGGTTCCGGCCAAGCCCTCGACGTGAAGCTCAAAGAAGCCGAAGACCTCGCTGGCTTGCTGAAGGCCGGTTCGCTGCCGGCACCGGCGCGCATCGTCGACGAAACAAGCATCGGCGCCCAGCTGGGCGAAGACAACATCCGCGCAGGTCTTTGGTCATTTGCCATTGCATTGCTCGTGGTGCTCATCTACATGGTGGTGTACTACAAAGGCGCTGGCATGGTCGCGAACGTCGCATTGATCGCGAACCTGTTCTTCTTGGTGGGGGCTCTGGCATCGCTCGGCGCCGCGCTGACCCTCCCAGGCATCGCCGGTATCGTTTTGACCATCGGCATGGCCGTGGACGCGAACGTGCTGGTGTATGAGCGGATCCGCGAGGAATTGCGCGCCGGGAAATCCCTTTCCCAATCGGTTAAAGAAGGCTATTCTGGCGCCTACAGTTCCATCATCGATGCGAACATCACCACCATGCTCACGGCCATTGTGCTGTACATGTTCGGCACAGGTGCCGTGCGCGGCTTCGCTACCACGCTGATTGCGGGGATTTTCACTTCGCTGTTCAGCGCCATCGTCATCAGCCGGTTGATCATCTTCAGCCGGTTGGACAAAAAGAAGCCCATCACCTTCACCACGGAATTGACCCGCGAGTGGTTCACCAATTCGCGCATCGACTTTGTGGCCAAGCGCAAGATCTACTACATCGCGAGCGGTCTGGTCATCGCCATCGGTTTGGGATCGCTCGTCACCCGCGGGCTCAACTACGGTGTGGAGTTTTCGGGCGGGTCGACCTTCGATGTGACCTTCGAGCAGCCGATTGATGCACAGCAGGTGCGGGATGTGCTTTCCGAATCGTTCACGGAAGATGGGGTGAAGGGCAACCCCCTTGTCCAAACCAAAGACGGGGACGCGAAGTTGCGCATCATGACGAACTTCATGAGCAAAAGCGATGTGGAGAACCAGGACGAGGCCATCCTCGGAGCACTCAATGCAGGTTTAGGAACCCTGAACGTGCCGTACACCGTGGACCAATACAACAAGGTGGACGCCACGGTTTCCGACGACTTCCGCTCGGGGGCACGGAACGCGACCCTTGCCTCGTTCATCGTCATCTTCGCCTACATCGTCTTCCGGTTCCGCCGTTGGCAGTACGGCCTCGGCGCACTGGTGGCACTCGTCCATGACGTGCTCATGGTGTTGAGCATGTTCACCCTGTTCAACGGCATCCTGCCCTTCTCTTTGGAAATCGACCAGGCCTTCATCGCTGCCATCCTCACGGTCATCGGTTACTCCATCAACGACACGGTGGTGGTCTTCGACCGGATTCGGGAGTACTTCAAGGCGAGCGGGGGGACCAGCACGGTTTCTGCCGGATTGCTCAATTCCGCTCTGAACAGCACGCTCGGCCGGACGTTGAATACCTCGGCCACCACCCTCGTGGTGTTGTTGACCATCTTCATCCTCGGAGGCGACAACATCAAAGGCTTCGTCTTTGCGTTGCTCGTAGGCATCGGGGTCGGTACCTACAGCTCGCTGTGCATCGCTACGCCTCTCGTGTATGACTTCTCGAAGAAGCGCGCAGAGAAAGCCTGATGTTCGAATTTCTGGAAATGAACGAGGGGGCCAAGTGGCCCCCTCGTCGTTTTCATCCCGTTCGATTTCAGTTCACCACGTCGCGCGCAAAGCGGAAGGGGTTCAACGCATCGATGCTCACCGTGATCGCAATCGATTCCCACGGCCGGTACGCCATGCCTTCGTTGAACCACCCGGAAGCCGCCAGCGGAATGCGGATGCTGCTGCGCAGGCCCCCCGTGTTCGAGGCGGCACGCGGCAGCCGCACGTAAAGACCGGCCGATGCGAGGGCGTCGGTGCCGTCGTAGCCAGCGCCCGCAAAAACCCCCAGCAGCTTCACCGGGAGGTCGGCATCGCACAACGCAGACACCACCAGGTCGCTGCCACGTCCCGCCTGAAATCCCACCAATCCTCCGTGCAGCGCAGCCACCTGTGCGCCCGGAATGCCGCCTTCCACGCGTCCTAAAAACAGGTGATCCCGCATCGGGTCCACCGTAGGCGATGGCCCGTTCACAAGCACCGGGAAGACCCCTGCGTCGGTGGATGTTCCTCCGAACACGCGCCACGTCACCGCATGGTTCTCTGCGTCGTACCGGAAGGCACCGGCATAGGTCGCTGCGGCAAAGATGGCAGAACGGTCTGCTGTCAAGATCAATGCTTCCGGGCTAGAGAGGTAGTCCTTGAACGTGAACGCACGGGCGCTCACCGCAAGGCTGTGATTGATGCGCCGTCCCTTCCACGTGGCCGAGGCTGCGACCCCCAGCGACTGTCGACCCGAGCGCGGCGGAACGACCGGCAATACGAACTCGCCCGGAACAGGGGCGGCATCCGACCGCAAATCCACCGCCTCCACCCGCACAGCAGACGACCACGGCGAAGTGGGCCGGCGGTGGAACTTCGCTTCGCCGACCAACGCCGCACGCCGGTACACCTCCTCCGCATACCCCACGGCCTGCGCCGGCGCGCTGAACCGCCGCGCTTCTGCCCGCGCGATCCACGGTCCGAAGCGGTGCGACATCCGTGCAAACCCCGTCAGTGTGCCCGACTTCAGCCCCCACATCGGCGCCACATGCCAACCGAAATCCCGCAACGGCAGCACCTCGTTGTGCACCACGAGCCCCGGCATCCACCCGTCGTGCAGGTTCCAGCCCACCAGCGGGAGGAACGACACCGTCGTGCGGTAGGGCTGTTCGAGTCCCGTCAAGAGCCGCAGCTCCAGGGGGTCCATGCGCCGCAGCACGCCGGTCGTTTGGGTGGTGTTGTTCCGCCGGTCGTATTCAAGCGCCTGCTCGACTCCGTCGATCCGCACCGCCTGTGCACCCTCCGGCACCGCGACCCAACGCCCCGTCCCCGCAGGCAACGGATCGTTCCACCCCGCACTCGTCCACGTCCCCGCCTCGTCCTGCACCGACAGCTCAAACGGCCCACCGACCCCGCCGCGGTTCCACACGTACACTTCGCGGCCCTGGGCCCCGCGGCGCACCCGACCCGCCCGGAAATCCACGCGGTCTGTAGACGGCACCAGCCCCTCAAAAAACCACGCGCAGTCCTTGCCCGACTCACGTTCGATCACCGCCCGCAAATCGTCCGGGCCCGGGTGCCGGAATTTCCACGCGTCGAAGTAGGCCTGCATGGCCCGGTCGAACACCTCGGTGCCGAGCGCGCCTTGGAGGTACGCGAAGGCGGCGGCGGTCTTCTTGTAAACGACGGTGCCGTAGTTCGTGGAGGAGAAGTCGTTGCTGTGGCAGGACATCGGTTGGTCCACCCCCATCCGCGACGTGAGCAAGTACGCATACTGGTCCGTCAGCGGGTACGAGAGGTTCGAGAAGCCCAGCGTCCGCGCGAGCCCCTTCGGCAGCATCGTGCCGGCAAAACCCAGGGTGTCGCCGTATTTCGTGGCGAAGTAACGCGTCTCGTTGAACGAGTTGATGCCCTCGTCCATCCACGCATGGGTCCGCTCGTTCGTGCCGAGGATGCCATAAAACCAGTTGTGGCCGACTTCGTGGACGATGACCGTTTCGAGCGAGAGGGCCGACGACATGGTGCCGATGACCGTGACGTTCGGGTATTCCATGCCTCCGCCGGCGCTGATTGTGCCGTCCACCGCGGTCACTTGGCGGTAGGGGTAATCGCCGTTCCAGAGGGAATAGTAGTGGATGCCGTCGGCCAAATATTCGGGCGCCCGCTCCCACAAATCCCCCCGATCGCTCGTGAACATCGCCCACGTCGTCACCTCGTTGCCGGAATGCGGCAACACCACACTGCCCTTGAGCACATTCCACCGCTTGTCCGCGAACCACGCGAAGTCGTGCACGTTCGTCTGCGTATACCGCAGCGTCTTCGTCCGCGTCGCCGAGGCCGGGAAATCGTCCGGCGGGAGGTCGGACGAAGCGAAGCGCAGCCGTGTCAGGGCGTCGAGCGAGTCGAGCCGGCGTTCTTCGGCCGCGTTGTCCGCCGCGCCTGGAACGAAATCCCCGGTGGCCCCCACGACGTAGTTCTCAGGGAGCGTGATGGAAACGTCGAAGGTGCCGTACTCGGAGTAGAATTCGCCCTGGTTGAGGTAGGGCATTTCGTGCCAGCCCTCCCGGTCGAAGACGGCGGGCTTCGGGTACCATTGTGTGATTTGGTAGCTCTGCCCGATGTGGCCCAGGCGGCTGATGCTGCCGGACGGCAAGGCCACGCGGAAGGGTGTGGCGTAGGTCAATTGCGCGCCAGGGGCGAGCGGCGCAGGCAGTTCAAGCCGCACAATGTCCGGATGTTCCGGATGCGGCGTGATCCGTGCAGGCAGGCCGTTCACGGTGAAGTTCAACGAGTCGATGCGGCCGAGGTCCCGCTGCAACGCATAGAACATGAGCATGTTCCCGTCGCGAAACTGCTGCTTCGCAAGGGCCGTCTTGCCGCTGGAATAGGCGTTCGGCCACAGGTGGATCCAGAGGAACGTCAGCGTTTCCGGGCTCCGGTTTGTGTACGTGGTGGTGATGTTTCCGTGCAATTCGTGCTGCGAGTCGTCGAGCCGCACGGCGATGACATGGTCCACAACTTGCTGGAAGTAGGGAGTTTGGGCCGCGGCTGCGCCGCCGGCCAAACCCACGACGCACGCACACCCGCGCGCGATCAATCGAAAAAAGTGCATATCAGAAGATTCGGGTTCCACAAAGGACGCACAAGCGGCGCAACAGTTACATCCCTCCGCCCGGACTACCTTTGCGGCGTGGGTGCCATGGAAATCGTCCTGATCCTCGTGATCTACCTGTTGCTCTTCGGCGCGAAGGGTGTGCCGACGCTTGCAAAGACGCTGGGCAACACGATGCGGCAAGTCCGCACGGCGACCGACGAGATCCAGCGCGAAATCCTGCGCAACGCCGACGCCCCCCCCCCCCCCCCCCCCCCCCCCCCCCCCCCCCCCCCCCCCCCCCCCC
>CAZMNI010000152.1:0-5247 GCA_964567615.1 uncultured Chryseobacterium sp. | reverse complement strand
CCGTGTGCACCCGCGAGGTCGTCGCCCCCCCGATCAGCACGGGGGTCCGCATCCCCCGACGGCCCATCTCCTCCAGCACATCGGCCATCTCCTCGAGCGACGGCGTGATGAGCCCGCTCAGCCCGATGAGGTCCGCCCCGGCCGCAGCCGCCTCGTCGAGGATGCGTTCCTTCGGCACCATGACGCCGAGGTCCACGACCCGGAAGCCGTTGCATGCGAGCACCACGCCTACGATGTTCTTCCCGATGTCGTGCACGTCGCCCTTGACCGTGGCCAGGACGACTGTTCCAGCACCGGAGGGCCTTCCGGCCTCCATGTACGGTTCGAGCCACGCCACCGCCCGCTTCATGACGCGTGCACTTTTCACGACTTGCGGCAAGAACATGCGTCCCGACCCAAACCGGTCGCCCACCGTATTCATCCCGTCCATGAGCGGCCCTTCGATGACGGCGAGCGGGCTGCCGAGTTCTGCAAGGGCTTCTTCCGTATCCGCTTCGATGTGGTCGGTCAGGCCGTGGACCAGCGCGTGCGCCAGCCGCTCCGCCACCGGCGCCGCGCGCCAAACTTCCTCCGACCGCGCCCCTCCGGACCTTTCTGCCGGCGCGGACCACGTCAGCAGTCGCTCCGTGGCATCGTCGCGCCGGTCGAGCAGCACATCCTCGACGAGGTCGCGCAATTCCGGCACGAGGTCGTCGTATACCCCGAGCATCGTGGGGTTCACGATGCCCATGTCCATGCCGGCTTGGATGCCGTGGTACAGGAAGGCCGTGTGCATGGCTTCGCGCACGGCATCGTTGCCGCGGAAGGCGAAGCTGACGTTCGAAACCCCACCGCTGACGTGCGCACCAGGCAGGTTTGTGCGGATCCACCGCGTCGCCTCGAAGTAGTCGAGGGCGTTGCGGCGGTGTTCCTCCATGCCGGTCCCCACCGGGAAGATGTTGGGGTCGAAAATCAGGTCAGAGGCAGGGAAACCGATGCCGGTGAGCAGCCGGTAGGCCCGCTCGCAGATGGCGATGCGGCGGGGGTAGGAATCGGCTTGGCCCTCTTCGTCGAAAGCCATCACCACGGCGGCTGCACCGTAGCGCCGGATGAGCCGGGCCCGCCGCAGGAACTCCTCCTCGCCGTCCTTCAGGGAGATGGAGTTGACGATGGACTTGCCCTGTACTTCCTGCATGCCCGCCTCGAGGATGTCCCAATCCGACGAATCGATCATCAGCGGAATGCGCGAGATGTCCGGTTCGGAAGCGATGAGCCGGAGGAAGGTGCGCATCGCGGTCACGCCGTCGATGAGCCCTTCGTCCATGTTGACGTCGAGGATTTGGGCACCCCCACGCACCTGTTCGAGGGCCACGGCAAGGGCATCTTCGTAGTGGCCCTCGCGGATGAGCCGTGCGAACTGGCGGCTGCCCGTAACGTTCGTGCGCTCGCCGATGTTCACGAAGTTCGTCTCCGCGGTGATCCGGAGCGGCTCAAGGCCGCTGAGCAGGAGGGGAGCGCTGGCGTTCATCGGATGGGCAGGGGGCGGGGGCGAGATCCGCGTGCAATACGCGCGAGGGCGGCGATATGTTCCGGGGTGGTGCCGCAGCAACCGCCGAGGAGGTTCAGCCAACCCCGCTCGAGGTAGGGCGTGAGGGCGCGGGCCATCGCGTCTGGGGTTTGGTCGTAGGCGCCCATTTCATTCGGGAGGCCGGCGTTCGGGTAGGCGCTGATGCGGAATGGGGCGTGGCGCGCCAGCGCCTCGATGTGGGGGGCGAGTTGGTCGGCGCCGAGCGCACAATTCAAGCCGATGGCGAACAGCGGCGCATGCGACATCGAGATGAGGAACGCTTCGGCCGTTTGCCCGCTCAGCGTGCGCCCGGACGCGTCCGTAATCGTTCCGGAAACGAGCAGCGGAAGGCGGATTCCGAGGGCGTCGAAGGCCTCTTCGGCGGCGAACAGCGCGGCTTTTGCGTTGAGCGTGTCGAAGACGGTTTCGATGAGGATTGCGTCGGCTCCGCCGACGGCCAAACCGATGATCTGCGTGCGGTAAGCGTCCCGCAGCGCATTGAACGTGATGCTGCGGTGGGCCGGGCGATTCACATCCGGCGAGAGCGACGCGGTCCGGTTCGTGGGCCCGACGGCGCCGGCGACGAACCGCCCGGGAAAGGCCTCGGTGGCCTCGCGGGCGAGTTGCGCCGCCGCCACGTTCATGGCGTAGGCCTCGTCTTCGAGTCCGTAGTCGGCTTGGGCGATGGCCGTGGCTCCGAAGGTGTTCGTTTCGATGAGGTCGGCCCCGGCCGCGAGGTAGGCCGTATGCACATCGCGGACGGCGTCCGGTTGGGTCAGCACGAGGAGGTCGTTGTTCCCCTTGAGTGGGCTGGGGTGGTCGGCGAAGCGTGGGCCGCGGAAGTCCTCTTCGCTGAAGCGATGGCGCTGCAGCATCGTGCCCATCGCTCCGTCGAGGATGAGGATGCGTTCTGCAGCCGCGGCTTCGAGCGCGGCGGTGCGGACGGGGATTTCCTGAAGCCGTTCAGGAGAGAGCAGGGGTGCAGTCATGGGTGCGGTTGCGCTCGCTCGAGACGGCGTGCACGGGGCACCCGCTTGCTCATCTTTCCCGCGGCGTCGCCGGGGTAGGATGTGGCACCCGGCCTCATTCCCGGGTTGCCAAGACATCGCAGGGCCTGATCCCTCCGTCTTTCGCGATAAGCGATGCAAAGATATGGAGTATTTTTGGCCACCTTTAAGGTTCTCCCCATGAGCTACTTCTTCACCTCTGAGTCCGTCTCCGAGGGCCATCCGGACAAGGTGGCCGACCAAATCAGCGACGCGCTCATCGACCACTTCCTCGCCCACGATGCCGCTGCGAAGGTCGCCTGCGAAACGCTGGTCACCACCGGCCAAGTCATCCTCGCCGGCGAAGTGAAGACGAAGGCCTACCTCGACGTCCAACGCGTCGCCCGCGACGTCATCGCTCGCATCGGTTACACCCGCAGCGAGTACATGTTCGATGCGGAATCCTGCGGCATCCTCAGCGCCATCCACGAGCAGTCCTCGGACATCAACCAGGGGGTGGAACGGGCCGCCGCGGAGGAGCAAGGTGCCGGCGACCAAGGGATGATGTTCGGCTACGCCTGCCGCGAAACGGAGGATTACATGCCGCTTCCGCTCGACCTCAGCCACCGGCTCCTGCGCGAACTCGCCGCCATCCGCCGCGAATCGCCCAGCCCCATGCCCTACCTGCGTCCCGACGCGAAATCCCAGGTCACGCTGGAGTACGGCGACGACCACAAGCCGCTGCGCATCGAGGCCATCGTCCTCAGCACGCAGCACGACCCCTTTGACGCGGATGACGCAATGCTCGCGCGCATCCGCCGCGACGTGGAGAACATCCTCATCCCCCGCGTCAAGGCCCAGCTTCCGGCCCATGTCCAAGCGCTCTTCGGCACAGACATCAAGCTCCACGTCAACCCCACCGGCAAGTTCGTCATCGGCGGACCCCACGGGGACACGGGCTTGACGGGCCGCAAAATCATCGTCGACACCTACGGCGGTCGCGGCGCGCACGGCGGCGGAGCCTTCAGCGGCAAGGACCCGTCGAAGGTGGACCGCTCGGCTGCCTACGCTGCACGCTACATCGCGAAGCACCTGGTGGCCGCAGGCGCCTGCGAGGAAGCCCTCGTCCAACTCGCCTACGCCATCGGCGTCGCCGAGCCTGTCGGCTTTTACGTCACCACCGCCGGTACCTCCCACCTCGGCATCTCCGACGGCGAACTCGCAGACCGCATCCGTCCGCTGTTCCCGACTCGCCCATATGCCATCGAGGACACCTTCAAGTTGCGCACGCCCATTTACGAGGAAACCGCAGCTTACGGCCACATGGGCCGCCGTCCTGAGCTGAAGACGAAGACCTTCAAAAAAGCGGACGGCTCCGAATTCAACGTCACGGTCGAGTTGTTCCCGTGGGAGAAGCTCGATCGGCTGGCGGAAGTGAAGAAGGCGCTGGGAATTTGATGCAGGGGAGGGGTTTTGTTGCCGAGCGATGCTTGGGCTAAACTTTGTTGCTGCGTTTTCCGTAGATTCGGGAAAACCGAATTATCGTGGTGCGAATTCATGTTTTGTGGCGCTCGGTTGCGTGCGCACTGTTAATGACTTGGGGAACGCAGGTTCCCAACTTGTTGCGTGCCCAATCGGCGGGAAACGGGGGTGTAGAGGTGGAGTATCCGTTCAATCCTGACGCGAACGATGATGGAGCGGTGGGGACTACCGATTTGCTGTCCATTTTAGATTTGTATGGCGGAGCCTTTGACCCCAGCGCGCTGATGGTTTCCGGAATGGAATTGGGGGTTTACTTGGGCTTGTTGGAAGATGCCCTTGATGCCATTTCAGATGCTGTGGGGGCGAGCCAGGCTTCGTCATTGCCCGCGGGTACTGGATTGACTCCTGGAACGGTGATGATGTGGTCGGGAACCGTTTGGCAGCCCGTTCGCATTGCCGGGTGCAAGGACTATGCATACGCCTGCAATTACGACCCGGCGGCGTACTTGCACGTGTCTGAAATGTGCGACTACTTTCCAGAATGTCCCGCGGTGGACCCGTCAGCCACGGGTCCTTGCCAAGGCCAGCCTACCGTTGCCTATGGAGGCACGGAATACGAGTTAATTGAGTTCGGGTCCAAGTGCTGGTTCAGGGAGAATTTGGCCACGACCACCTACCGGAACGGTACCGCAATCCCTACTGGCTTGTCGGATTCCGCATGGTCGACGACTACAGGGGGGGCGTATGCCGCTGTCGCTGGCGGTGCATGCTCAGAATGCGGTTTGCTGTACAATGGCCATGCGGTCACTGCATCTGGTGGATTATGTCCGATGGGCTTTCATGTGGCAACAGATGCAGATTGGACCGCTTTGGAAGCATTTATAGGAGGAGCGACGTCGGGTGGGAGACTGATCAAAGTCGGGCCGAGCGCCTCGAGTTTGGGTTGGGACGGCACCGATGCAAGCGGTTTTTCGGGATATCCATCCGGTTACCGCAACGATTTGAATGGAATTTCCTTGAATTACGGCAATCAAGGCATGTGGTGGACATCCACGTCGTCCTCTGGCCAACTCTGGTATCGGCAGCTGTACACGGGGAGCGATGGCATTCAGCGTAACCTGTATCCGAAGAATGCCGGATACTCAGTGCGGTGTGTGAAGGACTGGCCGTGAGGCGCAGTCAGAACAGGAAGTCGTAGCCCTCGAGGCGGAGCTTTTCGTACTTCTCGGTGTT
>CAZMNI010000151.1:2030-5297 GCA_964567615.1 uncultured Chryseobacterium sp. | reverse complement strand
TACACGGAATTGACCGGCGACGTGGTGGTGTTCTCCGGTGCGTTCGATGACGAAGCGACCGGGTTGATTCCGATGTCGCAGGTCACGATGGGGGGAGTGGCGAATACGGCGATGTCCATCAGTTCAAACGGATTCCTCACGTTGAATGCGCTGGCACCGGCGGCGGAGTACGGGCCGCTTGCGGTGGGGTTAGGGTGTCCGGTGATTGCCCCGTTTGCCGCGAACCTCGAAGGGGTAGATGCTTCGTCGAAAGTGAGTTATGCCACCGCGGGCGAACAGGGGGTGCGGGTCCAGTGGAAAAACGTGCGACGCGTCGGCTATCCGGGGGAGGTATTTTCGTTCCAAATCCACATCCGGACCGCCTCTGCGGGCTCCTATTTCCCCGGAATCCAATTCATCTACGGCGAGTTTCTCGGGGTCGTGGGGCCCACCACTCCGGTGGCTGTGGGGCTGCGGGTGGGCACGGGCGACGTTCCGGGCACTTATTCCACGCGGGAGGTGGGTCCAGCGGGAACCTGGTTTCCAGATGCCGGGGGGGCGAGTTCTGCTGCTACGTGTGCGTTTCCTGCGGACCAAGGGAGCGTTCCAGAGGAGGGCATGAAACACGATTGGTACCTGAGCCCTGGTGGTGGGAACAATGCGGATGTTTCCCCCGAGTGCAACGGCGGGGGAAATTTGGTCATCTATTCAAACTACGACGGCGGAACACTCAACATCAACGTGGACGAGGACATTCCGGACCTGCGCATCGGCATTTGCACCTATGAGCCGGTGCTCGTCGACATCAGCGGTCCGTTCGTGGCGAACGTAACGCAGGTGGTGTATGCGGGCTTCAACTCGGCCCAAGGCAACGACCACTGCGGGCTGGGCGACATCACCACGACCATTTCCGGGGTTGATCCCGGCATCGTCTCCATCTTGACGGCCCCGCCGGTGGGGTTTACGCCGGCGCATGGCAACGGGCAGACGCTGTGGGGCGGTCTCATGGTAGGGGTCAGCGGCCAATGCGACACCCTCTACCCCGCTGGCGGCGGCAACACCCCGGACGAGGTGGTGTACTACTTCACGACGAACCTCGGTGACGAGTTGCTGTTCCACCACACGCAATACGATTGTTGGCTTTCGGAGGTGTACGACATTTCTTCGGGGGGCAACTGCTGCGTGAGTCCGTTTCCCAGTGCGGACTGGACGATTGCGGTTTCGGGGGATTCAGAGGTGTGTGCAGGGGAGCCGGCTGCGGTGGCGTTGGTGTCAAACGCGAACGGGGACGGTCCGTTCGCGTATTCCTGGACCTTCAATGGCGGTCCGGTGTGTGATGTGGCGAACTGCACGTTTGTGCCCGACACAGATGGAACCGCGTGCCTTACGGTGACGGATGCCAGCGGGGATATGCGGACGGAATGCCTTGACATCGCCGTGGAACCGGCTGTTCCCTTGTCCATTGCAGTCTCCCCTGCGGAAGCCTGTTTTCCCGCTGCCTTCGCGGTGACGAACACGAGTCCGGCGGGCAGTTTCGTGCAGGCGCTTTGGTCCATCGGCGGGACGGTCTCGTCCGGGCTGTCGGGTGCCAACTTCACGCCGACGGCCCCGGGCACCTACGATGTGGCGCTGTCGGTCAGCAGTGCGGCGGGCTGCGTCTCGGATTCGGTCTTTGCGGACGTGTTTACGGTCCATCCGTCGCCCGCGGCGGACTTCACGGCCTCTCCCGCGGTGGTGCTGCCGGATGCGCCGGAGGTGAGCTTTTTCGATGCGTCCACGGGGCCGATTGCGGTGTGGGAGTGGACGTTTGGGGTGCCCGGTGGCGGAGCCACAAGCACCCTCCCCAGCCCCACGTTCACCTTCCCTGCGGGCACTGCGGGCACCTACCTCGTTTCCCTCGAGGTGACGAGTCCGGACGGGTGTTCGGATGTAGCCACCACCCTTGTGGCGGTGGCGGATTACTTCAACCTCTACATTCCCACGGCCTTTACGCCGAACAACGACGGCGTCAACGATGCCTTTTTCATCGCCGGTTCAGGCCTTGACCCTGACAACTTCCAGCTCGATGTGTTCAACCGGTGGGGAGACCTCGTTTTCAGCGCACAAGACCCCGACGTCCCGTGGACCGGGGGCGTGGACGGGGGCAATTACTTCGCTACGAACGGTGTGTATGCCTACCGCGTGCGTGTCCGGTCACTGGAATCGGGGGTGATAGAAACGGTGACCGGGTCGGTGGAACTGGTGCGTTAGGGCTGCACAGGCGGTGCAGGAGCGACGAACTCGCGGAAGTTCGCGCGGTCCACGAAGGTGCCGCTTGCCCCGTAGTTCGCGAGGAAGGATTTCGGAAAACGGTGCTTCGGGAGCCTCTTCCACTTGAACTCAAAGGCCTGCAAAGCCCCGGAACGTTCTTCCACGTAATCAATCTCTTGCTGCGCGGTGGTTCGCCAAAAGTAGGATCGGACCTCCCGCCTGTGGTAGGCGTTTTGCTTCCGCCGTTCTGCCACCAAGAAGTTCTCCCACAAAGCGCCGATGTCACTGCGCAGTTCCCAAGGATTCAGGTTGTTGATGAGGGCGTTCCGGAGCCCGTTGTCGTAGAAGTAGATTTTCCGGTTGTGTTTGATTTCGTTGCGTTCGTTGCGGCTGAAGCTGGTGAGTCGAAAGACCAGGAAGGACTTTTCGAGGAGGTCGATGTAACGGGCTACGGTGGCCTTGTCAATCCCCAGCAATTGAGCGAGTTCGGTGTACGAAACTTCGTTCCCGATTTGGAGCGCCAACGCCTGTAAGAGGCGTTCGAGCAATTCGGGTTTTTTGATTCCGGTGATCGCAAGAACATCGCGGTACAGGAACGACGCGGTCAATTGCCGCAGGACCTCTCTTGCATCCTCTTTGCGGGTGATCACGTCGGGATACATGCCTAACACAAGGCGCTCTTCTAAGGACGTTTCAGCGGCGAGGAAGCCCACATGCGCTTCGTATTCTTCCCAACTAATGGGGTACAGGAAAAACTCAAACTTCCGCCCGGTAAGAGGTTCCTGCAGCGAATTGTTGATTTCTAATGCGGAGGAGCCGCTGATGAAGACCTGCACGTGGGGCATTTGGTCCACCAGCATTTTTGCAATCAAACCGACCTCCGGAATGCGTTGCGCCTCATCGATGAACACCCAGCGGGCAGTTCCGACGATGGACTCCAAGCGAGCGATTCCAGCGCCCGACAGGAGTCCCCGCACAACCGGGTCGTCACCTTCGAGTTTTACTCCCGGCGTGTTGCCCATTGCGGAAATCACATGA
>CAZMNI010000151.1:0-1930 GCA_964567615.1 uncultured Chryseobacterium sp. | reverse complement strand
TCCCCAGCATCCGCAGTACGCAGGGCCTGCATGTACGTGCTTCGCACACGTTCGCCGGAAGCGGGCATACGTGCTCCCCACGAAAAGGGAGGCTGCCCGTACAGGTTTGATGCGACCACGTCCGCAATCAGCCGGCTGTGTCGACCGTTGCCGTTCGGAAAGCAGTGGATGCTGACCAGGCGGTGTTTGAACCGAATGGCCACCTCATCAGGAGGGTACACGGCGTGTGAATGCCAGTAGAGGGCATCGTCCAGCAAGGCCTTGAGCGCACTCGCAATGTGCCACTTGTCGATGCCCAGGTTCTTGTCAGTCGATCGAAACTTCCCGGCCCACGCCCATACGTCTCCGAACATGCGCACGTGCAATTGGCGCACGAACTCTTCACTGAACAGCCGTTCCGCGGGAAGAGTGCGTCCGAGGGTCCAAATCACAGCGCGCTCGATGTTCTCTTGTTCGAATTCGTCTAACTCGCCCCGCGTTGTGACGGAGTACAGGAGAAGGCCCTCGATTTCATCTTCGTCGAGTCGGGTTTGTCCTGCCTCGGTGCCGAAGTTCAGTCCCATAGGATTTTCGGCATTTCCACGCGGAAGATTGCCGCGCGCTCAGCGATGGCAGCTTGAAGGCGTTCCTCAGAATTCGATTGGTTTTCGAGGACCATGTTCTGGTGCGTGCGCATGACGACCTGTGTGGCAAGCTCGAGGGCCCGCTGTTCAATCAAGGCCTCTAACGAGCCTGCATTGGGGACGAAACCGTAGACCAGGTGCATGTCCATAGCGGCGGCGGCTTGCTGCAGCGACCGCAGCGAAATGGTGCCTTCGCACTCACGCTTTTCCAGTGCAAGCATGCTCTGCCGCGACATACCGGCCTTCTTTCCGACTTGCTGAAGGGTCATCCCGAGTGCCGTGCGTACCGCCTTGATCCACCCTGCATGAGGGGCAGCGGCAAACTGAATGGCTGCAAAACCCTTGATTTTATTGCTAAGCTGCTGCAGTTCCAGGGATTTCCGGGCACTTTTGTAAACCATGATGCATATACTAGATCACAAATGTACACAGGAAACGCCTAAACACACTATTTTTGTATCATTATACGTTGACAAAATTGCTTTTCACCATCGGTACCGCCCGAGGTACGTGGAATCCGCACGCAACCTGTTTCTTGTGCCGTTGCTGATGTCGAAATACTCCACGAGCTTGTAGTACTTCTTGTCGTCTTGGGTTCCATCGATTTCGTTCAAGAAGGAGTCGAAGGACATGACGGGCCGGTACTGCCCTGTGGCGCGATCGAGTTCGTACACGTCGAAGCTCGTCCCTGCTGCGGTGCCACCCGAGTAGGAATGCAACAGCCCCTTTTCGGGGTCCACAGTAGGGTAGCCCAAGGCCTGCAGCCCCTCGGGATGAAAGCTACCCCGCTGTGGATCGAACAGGAAGCAAAGCTCCCTGTTGTCGGTTTGGTCCATGCACAGGTCGGCGTATCCATCGAAGTTCAAGTCCACAAAGCGCACCTCTTTCTTCTCGACACGTTCGGAATGCTCATAGGTGTAGGCCTCCACAAGCAGCAGGTCCCGCAGCGCGATGGTTTGCGCCTTCGCCGCGCGGTTTTGTACTGTAAATGACTGGATTCCGGCCGTATTCCATTTTTCCTTGTCGTTGCCCTTGTCGTAAATCGGCTTCCAGTCGAAGTGCAGTGTGCCTGTGAGCGCGGGGTGGATGTGGGCCAAACTCAAGGCGGTATCCCTCCGAATCACGACCCGCTCCTGCGGCAACGCGTTGCACCTCCGGCCGCTTCCACTCACCGCCACTGCGTCGGAAAGCCAGTCGAAATCCGGCGGCTCGTGCCAATCCGTCCACGCCTGGACATCCTTCTTCGGCGGAGGTGTCGGCTTGCGCAGCTCCGCCCGCACCGTCGCGGCATCGCAGGCCACCGGTTC
>CAZMNI010000150.1:0-5330 GCA_964567615.1 uncultured Chryseobacterium sp. | reverse complement strand
AATGCGTCCCAACTCCCGAACTACCTTGCAGCGATGGATTTCGAAGCCCAGTTGCGCAGCGCCTTTCCGCACGTCCCCACGCCCGGTCAGGAGCTGTTCATTCGGGCCTTTTCGCGGTTTTTTGTCAGCCGACAGCCCCGGTGTACCCTGCTGCTCCGTGGGTATGCGGGAACCGGGAAGACGACTTCGGTGGGGGCGGTCGTTCGGGTTTTGGCAGAGAACGGCACGCCGACGGTCCTGCTCGCCCCCACCGGCCGCGCGGCGAAGGTGATGCAGCAGTATGCCGGCGTCGCTGCTTCGACCATCCACCGGCAGCTCTATTGTGCCACGCGCGGGCGCGACGGTGCTGTCGCATACGGCCTCGCGCCAAATCCGTGGAAGGGCGCGGTGTTCCTCGTGGACGAGGCGTCGATGATCGGGGAATCGAACGGGGTGCGGGCGGACGACGATGGGTTCGCCTACCGGAGCTTGCTCGACGACCTGATGGAGTACGTGTTCAACGGGGAGGACTGCCGGCTGGTGCTCATCGGGGACGATGCGCAGTTGCCGCCGGTGGGCACGGACCGGAGTCCGGCCCTGGACGAAGAAGGGTTGCGCCGCGACTTCCACCTCACCGTGGCCGGCATCCGGCTGACGGACGTGGTGCGCCAAGAGTTGGACAGCGCCATCCTCGCGAATGCGCACGGGCTCCGGCTCCGCATCGACGCGCGGGAGCAGGGTTTTCCGGCGTTGCGGGAGGGGGCGGAGGTGCTGCGTTTGGCCGGCGGCGACATGCAGGAGGTGCTCGAGGACTTGTACGGGCGCTACGGTGAGGAGGGCGTTGCGGTGATCACGCGGTCGAACAAGCGGGCAAACCTCTTCAACGCCTCCATCCGCACGCGCATCCTCGGCCGTGAGGAGGACCTCGACGCGGGCGACCGGCTGATGGTGGTGCGCAACAACTACCACTGGCTGGCGGACCGGCCGGATTTCGTCAACCCGCTGATTGCGAACGGTGATGCCGTCGAAGTGCTGCGCATCGTCCGCCGCTTCGAACGCTACGGCGCCCCGTTTGCCGAGGCCGAACTCCGGCTGCTCGACGCGCCGCCGCACGCGCCGTTCACCGCGTTGCTGCACCTGAGCGTCCTGCACACCGATGCCCCTTCGTTGCCTTCTGCCGAACTCCGCGCGCTCTACGAAGCGGTGGCAGAGGACTACGTCGAACTCGGCGATCGGCGCCGCATCCACAAGGCGGTGCTCGCCGACCCCTGCTACCAGGCGCTCCAAGTGAAGTTCGCGTGGGCCCTGACCTGCCACAAGGCGCAAGGCGGCCAGTGGCCGGCCGTCGTGGTGGACCAGGGCTACCTGACCGAGGAACACCTGAACGTCGAGCTGCACCGCTGGATGTATACAGCGTTCACGCGAGCCCGTGAGCGGCTGTATTTGCTCAACTTCGTGGACGCCTTTTTTCCCGGCGGGGGAGCCGGGAGTTCAGATTAGGTTTGCAGCGCAAATCTTCCAGGCATGTCGTTTACCCTCGCGGTCGTTCAGCTCGAGCTCAATGGAACGTATGAGCGCAACCTTGCCAAATGCCTCGACGCCACGCGCGAGGCGGCCGGGCGCGGTGCCGAAGTCGTGTGCCTGCCCGAGCTTTTCGGCGGGCCGTATTTCTGCCAAACCGAGGACACGGCGCAGTTTGCCCGCGCTGAATCCGCGGATGGACCGTCGTTTGCCGCCTTCTCCGCGCTGGCGCGCTCGCTCGGCGTGGTCATCGTCGTGCCGTTCTTCGAGAAGCGCATGCCGGGCGTGTACCACAACAGCGCCCTCCTGATCGACGCCGACGGCTCGCGGGCGGGGCTGTACCGGAAGATGCACATCCCGGACGATCCGCAGTTCTACGAGAAATACTACTTCACGCCCGGCGACCTCGGGTTCATGACGGTCCCCACCGCGAAAGGCCTGCTCGGCCCGCTCATCTGCTGGGACCAGTGGTACCCCGAAGCCGCCCGCCTCACCGCGCTCGGCGGCGCCGAGGTCCTCCTCTACCCCACGGCCATCGGTTGGCACCCTGCGGAAAAGGAGCGCTACGGCGCGCTGCAGCACGGCGCCTGGATGCGGTCCATGCAGGGCCACGCCGTGGCAAACGGCGTCTTCGTCGCCGCCGCGAACCGCGTCGGACTGGAGCAGTACGCCGAGGGAACGCTCGGCATTGAATTTTGGGGCGGGTCGTTCATCGCCGGCCCGCAGGGAGAACTCCTCGCCCAGGCCCCCCACGACGCCGAAGACCTCCTGCTCGCCCGCATCGACACCGCCCTGATCGAAACGGTCCGCCAAAACTGGCCGTTCCTGCGCGACCGGCGCATCGACGCCTACGGCGGCATCACCTCGCGCGCGCTGCTGCCATGACGGCCGGCCGCCGCATGCCCGCCGAGTGGGAGCCCCAGGACGGGGTGCTTCTGTGTTTTCCGCACGAGGGCCGCGACTGGCCGGGCAAGTTCGGTGCCGTCCAGTGGGCCTTTGTCGAATTCATCCGCAAGGCCGCCGAGCGGCAACGCGTCTACCTCGTCGTGGCCGATTCCGCCCACCGTTCGCGGGTGGAAGGGCAGCTGGAGCGGGCCCATTGTGACCTCAATCAGTTGACGTTCATTCCGTTGCGGACGAACCGGGCATGGATGCGGGATGCAGGCCCGATCGTCGTGGAGACGGCCGACGGCGGGCGCGAGGCCCTGCAATTTGGCTTCAACGGGTGGGCCAAATACCCGAACCACCGGCTCGACCGCCGCGTCCCCGCCACGGTCGCAGCAACCCTTGGCCTCCCCGTGCGGCCTGTGATGCACAACGGCCGACCGGTCGTCCTCGAAGGCGGCGCCATCGATGTCAACGGCTGCGGCACCTTGCTCACGACCGAGGAATGCCTCCTCGACCCCGCCGTCCAAACCCGCAACCCGGGCTTCACCCGCGACGACTACGAAGCGGTCTTCGCCGACGCCCTCGGCATCACGTCCACGGTTTGGCTCGGGCACGGCATCGCCGGCGACGACACCCACGGCCACATCGACGACATCGCCCGCTTCGTGAACCCCACGACGGTCGTCGCAGCCGTCGAACCCGACCACCGCGATGTGAACCACGCCCCGCTCGCCGACAACCTCGCCCGGCTCCGCACCGCCCGCCTCGCCGACGGCCGTCCACTCGACATCGTCGAACTCCCGATGCCGCGCCGGCTGGACTTCGAAGGCCTACGGCTTCCTGCGAGCTACGCGAACTTCCTCATCCTCAACGGCGCCGTCCTCGTCCCCACCTTCAACGACGCCCGCGATCGCACTGCGCTGTCCGTGTTAGCAGCGTGCTTTCCCGACCGCGAAGTCATCGGCATCGGCGCGACGGATTTGATTTGGGGCTTCGGCACCCTCCACTGCCTCAGCCAGCAAATCCCTGCCGGTCAGAAGCCGTAAAACCACGTGCACATCGGGAACGGGAAAGACACCCGCTCGCGGTCGAGGCTGAAACTGACGCCTGCTAGGTTGAACTGGAAGGACTTGTTCGGGGTGCGTTCAACCCGGAATCCGGGCATCAAGAAGAACATGAACACCGGCTCGGAATCTTCTTCGTGAAGCGTGACGGTGTGCATGTAAAGTCCCGGATCTCCGATGGTCCAATCGGCTGGCCGAATCACCTGAGTCACCGCTTCATTATAGGGCCGGTTCGACTTGAACATACCCCACATCGAATCAAACACGAGGCTAGCCTTCGGCCCCACCTTCGTCACCGCTCCCACGGAGAGCAGCGGGCCACGGGTAACAACCTTCTGCGTCTCAACGAAGTTGAAATCAGAAAAACCGTATGCATCGACATCGTAGTAACTCCAATCGTTCATGTACACGCCCGGAGCGGTCAACACAATGTCCACGGTCCCCGGGCTCACGTGGGCGTAGCCCGCTGCCACCGTGAGATTGTGCTTGCGGTTCCCAAAGGTGGCATTTGCGAAGTACAGCCCTCCGCCTCCTTCGAAGTTGTTCAAGTAACCGCTGGTCCCCAGCAAGGCGCCTGCAGAAAAGTTAAGCATCGGGTTGTCCGTGGCAAAGCTGCGCTTGACCGCAAGGGCCATGGGGCTGCCCAGCCATGTGCTCATCACGCCGAGGCTGGTGTTGTCGGATACCGCAAAGTGCACTTCCGGTCCATACAGGTTTAACATGGCGTAGTTGTCGCCGCGCTTCACAGGCAGTGCATTTGTTGTGAAAGCATACCGCGTGGTGAATGCGCCCTCGCCGACGTATTCACCCATTACCACCTCGTTCGAACCAGCCGGCTTGATGGACAGGATGTTTGCCTTGGAAATGTAGATTTTACCGCGGTCCTCAGTTTCCATCAAAACTTCACGGCCGTCGTCGCTGATGATCAGGCCGACATACGACTGATTGAAGTTCGTGGTAATCACCATCCGCTGCCCGGTGGTGTCTGCGACCTCTTGCACGATTCCCTCGAATCCCGCCTCGTTCACTCCTTCCGAGGCATGCAACACGGCACTGCCGCCCACCCAGAGGCCCAGCACCAAACTCAAGCGCAGGATATGTTTCATGCCTGCGAAGGTATCGGACTTCGCAGAACTCCCGACGCCCGAAGCCGTTCAGGCGAGTCGCGCCTCGAGCTCTGCTCGGATGGCCTCGAGGAAGTCCTCGGTGGTCAACCAGTGCGCCTCGGTCGTGGCATTGCCGTGGATGAGCACCGCAAGGTCTTTCGTCATCCGGCCGCTTTCCACCACGTCGATGCAGACCCGTTCAAGGGTGGCGGCAAAATGCCGCAGCGGTTCATTGCCGTCGAGCTTGCCGCGGAAATCCAAACCGCGTGTCCAAGCAAAAATGGAGGCAATCGGGTTTGTGGAGGTCTTGCGGCCTTTTTGGTGCTCGCGGTAGTGGCGCGTGACGGTCCCGTGCGCCGCCTCCGCCTCCATCGTTCCCCCGTCGGGCGTCACGAGTACGGAGGTCATGAGCCCCAGCGAGCCAAACCCTTGCGCCACGGTATCGGACTGCACATCCCCGTCGTAGTTCTTGCACGCCCACACAAATCCTCCGTTCCACTTGAGCGCCGAAGCGACCATGTCATCGATCAACCGGTGCTCGTAGGTGATGCCGGCCGCTTCGTACTGCGCCTTGAATTCGTTCGTGTACACCTCCTCGAAGATGTCCTTGAACCGGCCGTCGTACGCCTTCAAAATCGTATTCTTCGTGCTGAGGTACAGCGGCCACCCCTTCAGCAACGCCGTGTTGAAGCAGCTCCGGGCGAATCCATAGATCGACTCGTCCGTGTTGTACATCGCCATCGCCACCCCGTCGCCCTCGAAGCCGTACACC
>CAZMNI010000149.1:0-5397 GCA_964567615.1 uncultured Chryseobacterium sp. | reverse complement strand
ACGACCAATTCAACACCACCATCTACGGACTCGACGACCGGTACCGCGGCATCCGGTCCGAGCGGCGCGTCCTTTTTCTGCATCCCGACGATGCTGCGGAGCGGGGCCTGGTCGAGGGGGACGTGGTGGATTTGGTCAACACCCACGGCGGCATCCGGCGCGTCGCGCGCACCTTCCTCGTCGTGCCGTACGACATCCCGCTGCGGTGCTGCGCCACGTACTACCCCGAGGCGAACGTGCTGGTTCCCATCGACTCCGTGGCCGAAAAGAGCAACACCCCGACCTCGAAGTTTGTGGTGATTCAACTGGAAAAACATGCAGATAGGACCTGAATTTCTCGCCAGCCACCGGAACTTGAAGGCGAATTCCGAGCAGGATGAAACGCAACCTGTATCTTTGCGGTCCCTGCGGGAATAGCTCAGTTGGTAGAGCGCAACTCTCCCAAGGTTGAGGTCGCGGGTTCGAATCCCGTTTCCCGCTCGCAGGTACGCCCCGGCCCGCAACGGCCGGGGCGTTTACTTTTACGCCGTGCCCCAGCCCGCCTTCCGCCGCCACTTCGCCACCCTGCTCGGAGGCAACGGCGCCGCCTTCGCGCTCCAACTCGCGGCGGCCCCCGTCCTGACCCGGCTGTTCACGCCGGCGGACTTCGGGGTGTACGCGAACGCAATGGCACTGGCGGGCTTGCTCGGCGTGGTGGGCGCGGGGCGCTACGAACAGGCCATCGTCCGATCTGGGGCGGAGGCGCACGCGCTGGCCCGCATGACGCTGCGGATGACGGCGGTGAGCACGGTCGTCGCATGCGCCGTGTGCGCGGTGGCGCAGGTGCCGCTGATGCGCATCGGGGGCCTCCCGCCGGGGCTCGCGGTCCTCGGGGTGCCGCTGCTCGGCGGGGCGTTGCTCGCGCACGGCATCCTCGTGCAGTTGGCAAACAGCCAGGGGGACTCGCGCCGGATGGCGCTCGCCAAATCCGGGTACGCCGCCGCCACCGCCGGGGCCGGCATCGCCCTCGGCCTCTCCGGCCTCAGCACCTCGCCCTACAGCGGCTACGCCCTGCCCGCGGCCGCCCTCTTCGGCTTCGTGGCGGTCACGCCGGTCCTGCTGCCCGTGCTGCGCACTCCGCGCGGCGAGGCGGCAGAGGCGGTCGCGCCCCGGGATTTGCGGCGGCGGCACCGCGACTTCCCGCGGTGGAATTTGCCGCTGGCCCTCGTAGACATCCTGAACCAGCAAGTGCTGTTCAACGCCGTGTTCACCGGGGCGTTCGGGGCGGGGGCGATGGGGCTGTACGGGGTGACGTGGCGGTATTTGCGGGCGCCGGCCGGCGTGGTGACGGCGAGCGCCTCGGCGCTGTTTTACCGCGAGGCGGCGGCGAGTCCGGGCGGGGTGCTGCCGCATTTCTACGCGGCGCTCAGGCACGTCGCGGTGTTCGCGGTGCCGCTGACGGCCGCGCTCATGCTCGGGGGGCCGTGGCTTTTCGGGACTGTGCTGGGGGCGGGTTGGGAAGAGGCCGGGCGGTATGCCGCGGTGCTCGCGCCGGCCATCGGGTTGGGGATGCTGAGTGGGGCCGTTTCGAGCTTGCCGATGGCCGTCGGGCGCCAGCGGGCCTTTACGGCCGCGTCCGTCGCGGGATCGACTGCGGCGCTCGCTGGACTCGCAGCGGCCGGGGCCGCGGGGTGGGGCGCCGAGGCGGCACTCGGGGTGTATTCCGGGTTGTTGTGCGTGCAGTACGGGGCGTTGTTGGTTTGGTTCAGGAACTTAGCCCTTCCGAAGTTCGCCGCACGATGAGCCGCACGGTCCTTTTCAACGTCCAATTCGCTTACCGCGAACGCGCCGACTCCGGCAGTGCCGTGCGCCCGGCTGCCCTGCGCGCTGCGTTCGAGGCCGCGGGGTGGAACGTGCTGGAGGTGTCGGGCCACCGCCGCGAGCGCGCTGCGCAGGTCCGTCGCTTGCTGCCGACCCTGTCCCGCCTCGACCCGGCCACGACGCTGCTCTATGCCGAATCGTCCACGGTACCCCACGCCTTCGACGGCCAAACGCACCTGCCCGGCCCGTCGCCCGACCTCGCGCTCGCCCGGGCCGCCCGCCGCCACGGCATCCGCTCGGGGCTGTTCTACCGCGACATGTACTGGCGGTTTCTCACGCCGTCCGGGCTGCGCGAGCGCGCCATCGCGGCGCTGTATGCCCCGTTCTACCGGGCTGAACTCCGCGCCTACGCCGCCACCTACGACGTCCTCTTCGCCCCTACCGCCTCGCTGCTCGCCGACGCCCCCGAAGTGCGCGGCGCCCGCATCGTCCCGCTGCCGCCCGGCGCGCACCTGCGCCCCCCCACCGCCCCTGCCGCACCCCGCACGCCGGGGCTGGTGGTGCATGTGGGCGGTGTGACCGATGCCCGCGGGGTGTATGATTTGGAACCGCTGGTGCGCGGCGCGGAAGCGGCCGGCGCGCCTGTGCGGTTCATCTGCCGGCCGAGCGAATGGGCCGCCGCCCGCAGCCACTACGAACCCGCTCCGGGGCTCACCGTGCACCACGCCACCGGCGCTGAGAAGGACGCGTTGCTGGCCACGGCCGACCTCGCCGGCCTCGTCTTCGCGCGGCATGCCTACCGCGAACGGGCGTTTCCGGTGAAGCTCTTCGAATACCTCGGCGCGGGGTTGCCCATCGTGGCGAGTGGCCCGTCGGAAGCGGCGTCGTTCGTGGTGGATCAGGAGGTCGGTTGGGCCGTGGAGCCGACGCCGGCAGCCGTCGCAGACCTTCTGGCGGCCCTCGCCCGGGACCCCGAAGCGGTCGCTGCCGCCCGGGCCCGCATCCCCGCCGTGCTCGCCGCGCACACGTGGGAGGCCCGCGTGGCCACCGTTGCATCTACCCTGCTCGCGCCGTGACCCAGCCGCAGCCGCTGCGGGTGCTGCTGCTCGCCGACACGACCTCTGCCCACACGCTCAAGTGGGCGGCATCGCTGGCGGAGGCCGGGATCGACGTGGTGCTCGTGGGGCTGTACGCCGGCATGGAGCCGGGCATCGCTGCGCTTGCGGAAGCCGGGCGGATCCGGTGCGAACCGGGCGAAGCGGGCTACGACGGGTCGTTTCTGGGCCGGGCCTTCCTGCGGCGGGTGCGGCGGGTGCGCGCCCTCGTGCGGACGTGGCAGCCGGACGTCGTGCATGCGCATTATGCAAGCAGCTACGGCCTGCTGGGGGCGTTGGGGTCGGCGGGCAAGCCGCTGATGATCAGCGCATGGGGCAGCGACGTGTACGCCTTTCCGCGCCGTGGACCGCTGTTCAAGGCGGTGCTGCGGTTCAGCCTGTCGCGGGCGGTCCACGTGTTCAGCACCTCGGAGGCGATGGCCGTCGTGGTGCGCGGGCTGACCCGGCGGCCGGTGGCGGTGATTCCGTTCGGGGTGGACACGGCGGGCCTGGCGCGGCCGGGGCGGCAGGTGCGCCGCGCGCCGGATGGCAGCGCGCGTCCGTTCACCTTCGGGACGGTGAAGGGGCTGGCGGAGATCTACGGCAGCGACGTGCTGGTGGAGGCGTTCGCGGCGGTGGCGGCGCGGACCGAGGAGCCCGTGCGGCTGCGGCTGGTGGGCGACGGGCCGGCGCGTGCGGCGCTCGAGGCGCGGGTGGCGGCGCTGGGGCTGCAGGAGCGCGTGGCGTTCGTGGGGGCCGTGTCCCATGCGGCGGTGGCGGCGGAGCTCGACCGGATGGACGCGTTTTGCGCGCTGTCCCGCGAAGAGTCGTTCGGGGTGGCGATCGTGGAGGCGCTGGCGGCGGGGCTGCCGGTCGTGGTGAGCGACGCGCCGGGGCCGCAGGAGATCGTGGGGGGCAGCGGGGCGGGCTTCGTCGTGAGGCGGGAGGCGGTGGAGGAGGCGGCGGAGGCGATGGGGAGGCTGCTCGCGGAAGAGGTGTGGGCGGGGTGTGCGCAGGCGGCGGCCCCCGCCGCACGGCGGCGCTACCACTGGCCCGACCAGGTCGCAGCCCAAATCCAGGCCTACCGCGCCCACGCGCCGCGTTGAGAATCCGTACTTTGCAGCGCATGAGGTACGTGAAAGGACTGGGTGCCGCGGCTGCGGTGCTCGCGGCGTGCGCAGCGGTGGGGCAGGAGCCCATCGCACCGATGATGGAGTCGCGGAGTGGGCATGTGCTGGCGGAGGTGCCCGGGGGGCTGTTGGCCGCGGGCGGCTTCGATGGCGGGGTGGTGACGGCGTCGTGCGAGCGGTACGAGGTGGCGACGGGGGCGTGGAGCGCCGCCGCGAGTTTGCCGGGACCGCGTCGGGGGGCGACCGCCCATGCGGTGGGTGGGGCGGTGTATGTGCTGGGCGGGGAGGATGGCGGCGGGGGCTTGCCTACCGCGGTGTTGCGGTACGCGCCGGAGGCCGACGTTTGGGAGGCGGTGGCCGAGCTCGGCACGGGGCGGACGGGCCACGCGTCGGCGGTGCTGCCCTCGGGCAAGGTGCTGGTGTGCGGCGGGTACGATGGCGCGGTGGATTTGGCCAGCTGCGAAACCTTTGATCCTCAGACCTATGAAGTAGCGCCTGCCGCCTCCCTCGCGACCGGGCGGTCCTCGTTCGTGCTGCTGGGCATCGACGGCAATGCGTGGCAAGGGCTGCTCGCCGTGGGCGGCTTCAACCCCGCGGCCGGCTTCCAACTCGCTTCCACCGAGCGGTACGACCCCGTCGAAGACGTTTGGACCGCCGACGCGGACCTCCCGACGGCGGTGGACAACCTCGCCGGCGCCTCGCTCTACGGGCGGCCCATCGTGACCGGCGGGCGGGTGTACGACCCGGTGGCCAACGCCTTCGCGGGCACAGCAACCGGCGCGATCTACGACTACCCGCTGGCGCAGTGGGTGCCCTTCGACCTGGTGGGCCGGCACAGCTACCACGCCATGGCCGTGCGCGTCAACGCCTGGTGGTTCGAGGCGGTGGTGTGCGGCGGCGCCGATGCCACGGGCGTCGGGGTCGCGCCGACCTATTCGCCTTCCGAGCACCTGCTGCTGGGCCTGAACACGCCCCCCGACATCTTCGACTCCGCGCTGCTCGCCCCGGACGTGGCCGAGTGCGCGGGCCGCTACCAGCCGGCCTACGCCCGTTCCGGCGCCTTCGGCTACTTCACCGGCGGCGACCCCGAACTCGTGGGCACGGGGTGGCGCGTCGACCTGACCGACATCGGCTCCGCAGGCACCGTGCCCGCCGCCCCAGCAGACCTGTTCGTCTTCCCAAACCCGGCCCACGGGCGCGTCGCCTTGGTGGGGCTGCGCGATGCCGCTGCGGGCTGGGACGTCCTGGCGTCCGACGGGCGCATACTCGCCTCCGGACGCGGCCCCGCCCTCGACACCGCGGGCCTGCCGGCCGGCCTCCTCCTCGTCCGCGAAACCGCCACCGGCCGCACCGCCCGGCTGCTCGTGCGCTAA
>CAZMNI010000148.1:0-5477 GCA_964567615.1 uncultured Chryseobacterium sp. | reverse complement strand
CTGCCGCACCTCGCGATCATAGGATCCGGAGGCCGCAGCGCGCAGGATCCACGGCTCGAGCTCCGGGACCGTCAGCGCATCCACCGCCCCGCCGACCGTGACTTCGAGGCCGATGCGGTCCCAGGCCGTGCCGGTGGTTTGGGTCACCCGCGCGTAGCGCACGAATTCCACCTGGCCTTGCGCGTTCACCGTGATGTCGTACTCGGGCTGCCACGAGGCGGCCGAGGTCACATATTCAATGCGCACCTTGCCCGATGCCCCCTCAGGACCTTCGACGGTGAAGACCAGCGAGCCGGGCGGCGTGGCAATCCGCGCGGCCACCTCGGCCATTTTCTTGTCCCATTCGGCCATGTCCTCGCGCAGCTCCCCGAGTTCCAGGTCGAGCTCGAGCTGCAAGTAGTGGAGCTCCTTCACCCGCGTGCGCCAAAAATCCGCCATCTCCTTCATGTCCTCCACGAGGATGGCCTCGTTGCCGCCGAACGCGCGGTTCGCCGTCAGCATCTCGAGCTCCTCGCCGTACGTGTCGTAGAGGGCCTCGCGCATCCGGATCGTCGAAAAGACCGCGTTGCGCTTCTCCCGCAGCCCGTTGAACTCCGTCTCCGCCGCCTTTTTCTCCGACTCCACCCACTGCGTCGTGAAGCTGAACGTGCCCAGCGACCAGCCATCGGGCAGGGCGACGCGCACCGTCCGCGGGTCGAGCGCCCGGGTCAGGCCGGTCAGCGCGAAGGTGCCGGTTGCTCCGGTCAATTTCACCGTGCCTTCGTGCGCGAGCAGGCCTCCGCCGTCGAAGAGGAGGGCTTCTTGAACGGGCCAAACGAGGGCGGCGGGGGGGGCGAGGGCGGTGCTTGTTTGGGGACGTGCGGTGCCCGCGCTCAGCGCGGCACACACGGCAAAAACCACCACCCGAAACGTCCAGCTGTGCTTCATGCGGTCAAGGTACGCAGGCCACGGTGTCGCGCCAAGCCCCATAGCCCGCCCACAGTCCGCGCGCGCCCACCACGTTGCCCACCATCGCCGACGGCACCGAGAACGGGCTGCCTTGGCCGAGGATTTGGGCTTCGTAACTCGCGACGGCCTCGTACACACCCGGATCGATGCTGCACCCCTTGATGGCCACGGTATCGCCGCGCTTGAAGAACCCGAACTCGCCGTTTTGCGGGTCGTCGTCCCACGCCGTCGAGTTCGGCCGCACCCCGCGAAACGCGGTGAACGTGAACGACAACCCGTTGAAATACACGTCCTCTACCACGCTGCCCAGCGGCGCCACATAGTCCGCATCCTTCACTTCACCCGCCTGCGGATCCCACGCCGGACGCCGGTTCAACCGCCGCGAAAACCAGCGGTAGTTGTTGCCCGGCTCCGCAGGATCCGTGAACCGCGCATACAGCACCCCCAGCGTGTCGTTCGTGCCCGGCGGCGCCCACCAAACTTCCTCCAGCGGCACCGGCGCCGGCACGGTCGTCTCCGCCGTCGCCTCCTCCTCGCCGAGCGCCACCTCCAGCCGGTACCGTTTCCCCGGCTCGCCCACCAGCGTGAACGAGGTGTACACGCACAAGTTCGCCGCCGCCAGCACCTCCACCGGCAACCCGAGCAGCACCGACGCCTGCTCAAGCGCCTCCACCGGCAAATCCCCGGTGCACCACTCCTCCAGCTCCACCGGCTCCTCGCCTTCCGCAATCACCCGCACCGTCGCCCCGCCGAGGAAGTTCGTCGCCGCGAACGCCGCCGCATCGACCGGATCAAAGTACCCGCTGGTCCGGCCCAGCACCACGAGCGGCGCCAGGCCGTTCTCGATGCGCCCTTCCACCACCAGCTCCCCCCCCGCCCCCGGCACGTCCACGTCGATCTCCCGTTCGCACCCGAGCGCGACGAAACACAGGGTGCAGAAGAACAGAACCGATTTCTGAATCATGCTGCAAGTTCGTTCTTAATGGCAGTACCTTCGTCGCGCCTTCCTCTCTGACATGCTCAATCGACGCCAGCTGCGCATCAAAATCCTGCAGGTCCTCTACGCCTTCTACCAAGACGAGGACCGCGATGCGGTCACCATCCGCAAGGCGCTCGACCACAGCATCCGCAAGACCCACGAACTCTATCTGTTGCTGCTATTGATGGTGGGCCACATGCAGGGGCTGGCCATCGACCGCATCGAAGCTGGACGGAAGAAGCAGTTGCCGACGCCGGAGGATTTGATGCCAAACGTGAAGTTCGTGACGAACAAGCCGTTGCGGGTGCTGGCAAACAGCAAGCGCCTCGTCAAGGCCGCGGAGGAGTTGGGTGTCGGCTGGGGCAACGACATGGAAGTGCTGCGGAAGATGTTCCGCGCCCTGCTCGACAGTGCCGAGTACTTAGACTACATGGCCTCCGAAGAGCGCGGCTTCCGACACGACCGCGAGTCCCTGATCCGCATCTTCCGCAAGGAAATGATCACCTTCGAACTGTTCCAGGACCTGCTCGAGGAGCAGAGCATTTTTTGGAACGACGACCTCGACCTCTGTGCGTCGATGGCCATCAAGACGATCAAGTCGATCCGCGAATCGGACGAAGAAGTGGACCTCCTGCCGCTGTGGCGCGAGGACGAGGACGACCGGGCGTTCATGGAGGTTCTGTTCAATGGTACCCTCGCTCAGGCCGCGGAGAACGACGCCCTGATCACGGCGGCGGCAGAGAATTGGGACCTCGACCGCATTGCCCTCATCGACCGCATCCTGCTCCGCATGGCACTGACCGAGGCCAAATCCTTCCCCACCGTGCCCGTCAAGGTCACCCTGAACGAGTACATCGAGCTCTCGAAGTACTACAGCACGGAGAAGAGCCACGGATTCATCAACGGGCTGCTCGACCCGCTCTTCCAGCAGCTGCGCGAAACCGGGGCCATCCGCAAAACCGGCCGCGGATTGCTCGAATGAGGGCCTTCCTTGCCTTGTGGGCTGCGGCCTGCCTCGCGCTCGGGGCGTGCACGGACGACGCCGAGGTGCTGACCACGGACCTCGTCGTCAATTCCGCGTCGGCGTCAGGTTCCGGTGAGGGGAGCGCGGATGTGCCGGCCGTTGAAGTGGATGCGCCCGCGCACGACCTCGGGACGGTGGCCCGCGGCGAGCGGCCGGAACACGTCTTCGAACTCCGCAACGCCGGCTCGGGCGATTTGGTGCTGGCCGACGTCACCGCGCCGTGTGGCTGCACCGTGCCGAAGGATTGGCCGCGCGAACCCATTCCGCCGGGCGGTTCGGCCTCCATCCGGGTCCAATTCGACAGCAAAGACGTCAGCGGACCGTTTGAAAAAGAGATCACCGTCCTTGCAAACACCTCCCCTGCCATCACCACTTTGCGCCTGACGGGCACGGTGGTGGGACCGGGAGGGGGGGATTGAGAACGAGTTTGAGTTTGAGTTTGAGTTGAAAGTTTGAGTTCTTCGCATCCCTAACCCCAACCTCGTCCCGCGAGGCAACGCCTCGCTCCAACCCCAACCCCAACCCCAACCCTTCGCCGCGCACCGGCGCATTACACTGAACACTGAAAAGCCGCGCAGCGGCGCACTTCCCATGACCCCACTCCTCCAAACCCCTGCCCCGGCCGCCGGCGGCGACTGGTCCTTCCTCCTCATGATGGGCGGCATGTTCGTCATCATGTACTTCTTCATGATCCGCCCGCAGATGAAGCGCCAAAAGGAAGCGCGGAAGTTCCGTGAAGGCCTTGCGAAAGGCGATTCCGTCGTGACCATCGGCGGCATCCACGGCAAGATTGTCGACCTGAACGAACGCACCGTACTGCTTGCCGTCGACGGCGCGAAGATCCGCGTGGAGCGCACGGCCATCAACCCCGGCGGGCAGGTCGACGAGCAAGAACTGCAGTCCCGCAGCTAAGATGGCGGAGCCGCGTCCGATGTCGCTCGGCTACGCCCTGGTTCCGGTGGGCGTGCTGATGGGGCTGCTCGCGCTCAATGTCGTCGCGTTCGGCGACAGCGCCTCGTACGGCCCCAACCAAGTGGCCATGCTCGTCGCGGCCTTCCTTGCCGCCGGCATGGGGATTGCGCGGGGTGTCGTTTGGCATACCATCGCAGAGTCCATCGGAAAGACCATCGGCAGCACCTCGGAAGCCCTCCTGATCCTGCTGCTCATCGGCGCCCTCTCCGGCACGTGGCTCATCGCGGGCATCATCCCCGCCTTCATCGACCTCGGATTGCAGGCCCTCAACGCGGAAGTGTTCCTCGCCGCCGCCTGCGTCATTTGTTCCGCGCTTTCGCTGGCGACGGGCACGTCGTGGGGCACGGTAGGCACGGTGGGCGTGGCGCTGGCAGGCATCGGGACGGCCCTGGGGCTGCATCCCGGTTGGGTCGCAGGGGCCATCATCAGCGGCGCGTACTTCGGGGACAAGCTGTCGCCGATGTCGGACACGACGAACCTCGCCCCGGCGGTGTCCGGGACGGACCTGTTCACGCACGTCCGGTACATGCTGTATACCACCATACCGAGCCTTGCGATTGCCCTGATTGTGTTCTTGGTGGCAGGTTTCGGTGGCGGGGCTGCAGCAGAAAACCTGCCTGCCGATTCGCTTGCTTTAGCGGATGCGTTCGGCACAGCCGTCCGTGGCCACTTCCACATCCACCCGGGGCTCTTCATCGCCCCCGTCGCAGTGATTGTGCTGATCGTCAAAAAGATGCCCGCGGCTCCTGCCCTGCTCATCGGGGTGCTGTTGGGGGCAGTGACGGCCGTGGTGTTCCAGCCGGAAGTGGTCCGGGAAATCGCAGGGCCGGATGCAGGAAGCTACCTCGCGGCAAGCTACCGCGCGGCGCTGGCGGCGATGACGGGCGACGTGGCCGTGGTGACTGGAAATCCGCTCGCCGACGAGTTGCTCTCGGCCAGCGGGATGGCGGGGATGTTGGACACCATTTGGCTCATCCTGAGCGCCATGGTCCTCGGCGGCATCTTGCAAGCGACCGGCATGCTCGACCGCATCACGCAGGCGCTGCTCACGGGGGTGAAGTCGGCCTTCGGACTCATCGCGCGGACGGTGGGTACCTGCATCGCATTCAATGTGTTAGCCAGCGACCAATACCTCGCCATCGTGGTGCCGGGCAACATGTTCCGCGAAGAATATGCCCGCCGCGGGCTCGCCCCAGAAAACCTCAGCCGGACCCTCGAGGACGCGGGCACCGTGACCAGCGTGCTCATCCCGTGGAACACCTGCGGCGTGGCCCAAGCCGGGATCCTCGGCATCAGCACCTGGACCTACCTGCCTTACTGCATCTTCAACTGGGTCAGCCCCATCATGAGTTTGGTCGTGGCCGGGCTGGGCTGGAAGATCCGCAAGTTGGTCAAGCCCGCATAACCCATGGCGCAGGAGGAGGAAGTGGTCGAGTGGATTGAAGTGGAGGGCGCGCGCGAGCACAACCTCCAGGACCTCTCGTGCCGCATCCCCCGCAAGTCCCTGACGGTCATCACCGGGGTGAGCGGCAGTGGCAAGAGCAGTTTGGCCTT
>CAZMNI010000147.1:0-5496 GCA_964567615.1 uncultured Chryseobacterium sp. | reverse complement strand
GCGCACACGGGCGGCACGGTGGACAAGCTTGAGGCAATCCCGGGATATACAGTGGCGCCGGGGGCAGAACGCTTTCAGCAAGTAGTCGCTGCGGTGGGCTGCGCCATTGTGGGAACTACCGCGGAGTTTGCACCTGCTGATAGCCGCTTGTATGCCGTGCGGGATGTGACGGCGACGGTGGAGCAAATCGGGCTCATTACGGCCAGCATTCTCTCCAAGAAACTCGCAGCGGGCCTCGGGTCGCTGGTCATGGACATCAAAGTCGGTTCAGGGGCATTTATGCGCTCGGAAGAGACCGCACGGGCTTTGGCGGCTTCTCTGCGCGAGGTCGGCGCAGGTGCGGGCTTGCCCGTGCGCACTTTGCTCACGCCCATGGACGAACCGTTAGCGGATGCGGCAGGCAACACGCTTGAGGTGGCCGAAGCGGTGGCGCTGTTGCGGGGCGAAGTGCGGTCCCCTGCATTGCTGGAAGTCACGTTGCGCCTGGGCGAGGAGTTGCTCGTCGGTGCAGGGGTGGAGCAGAATCCGGATGCAGCGCGGGCCCGACTTGTGGGGGTTCTGAAGTCCGGTGCTGCGGCGGAACGGTTTGCCCGCATGGTCGCAGCGATGGGCGGTCCCAAGGACTTTGTGGAGCGGCCAAGTCACTACCTCGCTGCAGCGCCGGTGGTGCTCGATGTTTGGCCCGCTGCGGCCCACACGGGCAAGGTTCTCGCCCGCCTCGATACCCGGATACTCGGGCTGGCCGTGGTCGAACTTGGCGGCGGGCGGCGGCGCCCCGGCGACCGGGTGGACCCGGCCGTCGGCATCGACCGCTGGATGCGCATCGGCATGCCCGTCGACCCCGCCCGGCCCCTCGCCCGCATCCACGCCCGCGATTTTGCATCAGCGGCACGTGCGGCCGACGCCGTCCGCGCGGCGTGCACCTTCGGCGCATGAACCCCACCGCTTCTTAGCTGTTCTACCCCCATGGTGAAAGTCAAGGTATTCGATTCCACTGAGGCGCGCGCCTCTGCCCGCCGCCCGGCCGAAGCGCCGCCCACCGACGCCGCCGCCTTCCATGCCGTCGTGGAAAGCCGCCGCAGTGTGCGCATTTTCACCGACGATCCGGTTCCGGAAGACGTGGTCACACGCTGCATCGATGCGGCGTTGCTCGCACCGAATTCCTCGAACCTGCAGACCTGGCAAATCCACTGGGTGCGTAGCCCGGAAAAAAAGGCCGCGCTGGTAGAAGCGTGTCTCAGCCAACCGACCGCGGTGACTGCACAAGAACTCTTCGTCTTCGTGGCGCGACCTGATCTTTGGCGCGATAACAACTCCCGCATGCTCGACCGCTTGAACGCAGACCCGAAGGTCCCCGAACGCGGCAAGCAGTACTACAAGGTCATCACAAAAATCGCCTACAACCAAGGTCCATTCGGCTTGCTAAAGCCCTTCAAGTGGCTGTTTTTCAACATCCGAGGGCTCTCGAAGCCGACGCCGCGTGAGCCCATCGGACTGGCGGACATGGACGTGTGGGCGCACAAATCGACTGCACTTGCAGCGGGTACCTTCATGCTTGCCTTGCGGGCCGAGGGCTTCGATAGCTGCCCGATGGAAGGGCTGGATTCCGTGCGGGTCAAGCGCATCCTCGGCTTGCCCGGTGCGGCAGGAATTTGCATGGCGGTTTCGGCAGGGCGGAGGGCAGAGGGCGGCATCTACGGCCCGCGGTACCGCTTCCCACGGGAAACGGCCGTGTTTGAGCACTGAGTGCGAGCGAGTTCGTGGGTGCAACTTCTGCACGTGCTGGGGTGTTGTTACATTTGGTCCCCGCCTAAGCGATTTTTTGCATGCCTACATCCCTTCGAAGGCTTGAGTTGTTTTTTGCGTGTTTGCTGTGCGCCACTGCTTCGCTCGCCCAGTTTACCACCGCTGGCAGTGCAACTGCTGTAGGAGGCCAACCGGGGTGTTGGAACCTCACGGGCAACAGCGCGAACCAGTCAGGACAGCTTTGGAGTACGACCAATGTCGATGTCAATCAGTATTTTGACATGATTGTCGACGTGCGGCTGAGCAACAACAACAACGATCCCGGTGCCGATGGCATGGCATTCGTTTTGCGGCCATCCAGCGCGGCAGTTCAGGGAACAGGTGGGGGCCAAATGGGATTCGGGGGGATATCACCTTCCCTCATCGTCGAAATCGACACCTATGTGAATTCTGGGGCGCCGTCGTTCGACCCGAACAGCGACCACATCGGTGTGCAGAAAAATGGTTCCAACGTCCATGCGGCCCCGAACATGATTGCTGCCCCAGTTTCTGCGCTGAATCCGGTCGGCAACATCGAAACGGGCAATTGGTACACGCTGCGCGTGACCTACAACCCCGACACGGACAATTTGAAGGTGTTCTTCAATTGCGTGGAGCGCATCTCCACCACGGTCGACTTGGCGGCCATACTCGGCACGAATCTCGTGCGCTGGGGCTTCACTGCAGGTACAGGCGGCCTTTCAAACCAACACCGGGTCTGCGATCCCGTTTGGGTATCGGGCATGGGCAACTTCCTGCCTCCCTCGGTCTCGGCATGCGCCGGGGCACCTTCGACGTTTACCATTCCGGCGGGCATCACAGGCGTTTCGTGGGCCCCATCGACCGCCCTGTCGGCAACTGCCGGCAACAGCGTGACGGCATCCCCTTCCGCCACCACGACGTATACAGTCACCTACAACAACCTCTGCAATGCACCCATTACAGAACAAATCACGGTGAATGTTGCAACCTTGCCTCCTTCCTCCATCCCGGTTGCTGCTATCAGTTGCAATGGGCTTCCTGTTGTATTGTCGAATGGGCCTTGGCCAACAGGAGTAACCGGGACTTGGGCAGACGGTTCCACGGCTGCTTCTATTTCGGCGACCACCAGCGGGACGTACACACTGACCGTCGCCGATGCGATTTCTGGTTGCACTACCACGTACTCTACGAATGTCAGTGCCATCAACTTGCAACCCGTGAACCTAGGTCCTGACATTTCCATTTGCCCTGGTTCAACCATGTTCCTCGATGGAACCGGTGGAAACTCGGGAGTTACTGTCAGTTGGAATGGAACGCCAGGTCCTCCCGTGCTATCAGCTACCGCCGCGGGCACCTACGTTGCGCTGGCTACACAGGGTCCATGCCAAGTCAGTGACACGGTTTCATTAGCATGGCATCCTTCCTACAACGTGAACCTCGGTGGGGGGCCGTTGGAGTTGTGTTTAGACGGTAGCTTGAGTTTGAACGCCCAGGATGACGCATGGACCGGCGGTCCAGTTCAGTTTGACTGGTCCACAGGTTCGCATGCTCCCACTGTTACTGTTGAGACTCCCGGTGTGTATACGGTGGAGGTTACGACGGATGCATGCTCATTCAACGACGGCATTGAAGTGCTTGCTTCACCCAATACTGGAATTGACCTCGGCCCTGATCTGGTGCTGTGTGACGATGAAACGGCGCTTTTAGTCAGTGGATATCCTGCGGTGAATACTGCGTGGTCAAATCTTGCAATCGGTTCCACGGTCAATGCGGTGAACTATCCACTCGGTGGGGCGGACGCCACGGTGGCAGTAGAAATTGCATTCGGTGCCTGCATAAGCCGGGACACGGTTGAGGTGAATCACGTGCCTCTTTTCGACCCGGAATTGCCGGCGACTTTGGATTTGTGCCTAAACGACAGTTTGCTGCTGGTCGCAGCTGCTGGCGCAGACGACTACACCTGGTCCAATGGGAGTAACGGCCCCGAAATTTGGGTCAACTCCGCAGGGCTATATACCCTTTCTGCACCGATTTCCGGATGTCCTCACACCGCTTCTGTTCAGGTTTCTCCTTCTGCTAACCAGGGCGTTGAACTGGGCCTAGATGCCGTAGTGTGTGACGACGAAACATTCACGGTAGCGAGTGGCTACTCAGCGGGTTTTACGACGTGGTATGTAAATGGACAGCAGGTCGGGAATGGCACCGAATGGAGTCTTACCGGTTCGGATGCCATACTCATCGCCGAAATCACCATCGGGGCATGCGTTTCGAGGGACACCGTTGCTGTGGACCATGTGCCCTATTTTGATGCCGGCCTCCCAGCCACGTTGTCGGTGTGCGAAGGGGATAGTGTCTTCATCTCTGCTGCACCCGGTGCTCCCGTCTATACCTGGAATACGGGGGCTGTGGCGGCGGGGATTTGGGCCGCCGCAGGCGGCAACTACAGCGTGAGCACGCCCATCCAGGGCTGCCCGCACGTGGACGTGACGCAGCTCACGGTCATTCCCCTGCCGGACTTCGACCTCGGTTCTGATTTGGCCTTTTGCGAAGGGGAGTCGGTCCTTCTTTCGACGGGCATCTTCCTAAGCGATGCAACGATTTGGTCTACTGGCGCTTCAGGGCCCACCTATGAAGTTACGAGCACCGGGAATGTGAGCGTTTCAGTGACGGTGGATGGGTGCACCTCCAGCGATGCGGTCAACGTCACGGTGCATCCGCTGCCGCAATTCAGCCTCGGCCTCGACCGCACACTGTGCCCGGACGAGACGGCGGAGCTCACCACTGGACCGATGCCTTCGGGCACGGTGGTTACGTGGAATACGGGGGCGACAGGAACATCTCTTGATGCGGGCTCGACGGGGGTGTATGTGGCGACTGCCGTCCGCAACGGCTGCAGCTGGTGGGACGACGTGACCGTCGAAGTGGCCGACCGCCTCGTGGCCGATGTCCCTTTGGAGTTGCTGCTGTGCGAAGGCGACTCCATCCTCGTAAGTGTGGAGAATCCCCCGAATCTCTTCCCGGAGAGCTACCTCTGGAGCACAGAAGCGACCACGCCTGCCATTCGCATCGGTCGCCAAGGGAAGTTCGATGTGACGGTCAGCAATGCCTGTGAGTCCGTTACGTCGGAATTCGAGGTGCGCCTCGAACCTTGCGGCTGTGTGGCATGGGTCCCAAGCGCCTTTACCCCAGACAACGACGGGCGCAACGACGGCTTCAAGCCCGTCTTGAGTTGCCCGCCCGGATTCTACGAGTTCCGCGTATTCAACGCTTGGGGCGAACAGGTATTTGCGACAAGTGATCCCGAGGCGGTTTGGTTTGGCCAAATCGAAAGCGACCCTTCTACCTCCGAACACGGCGGCTACTTCGGTTCAAACGCCCTCTACCGCTGGACCCTCGAGCTAACTTTCCCTGAAACCGGGGACATCCGCATCCTGGCCTCTGAAGGCACGGTTGTGCTCGCGCGGTGAGGGGGCGCTTCGCGCCAAAGGTTGAGATTGAGGTTGAGGTTGAAGCGAGGCTTCGCCTCGCGGGATGAGGTTGAGGGGTGAGGGGTTGGGGTTGGGGTTGGGGTTGAAGCGAGGCTTCGCCTCGCGGGATGAGGTTGGGGTTGGGGTTGGGGTTGAGATTGAAGTGTCGGAGCTACTTGTCCAGCCCTCACACTCATCCCTGTTTTCGACGCGCAGCGTCGCTCTCATCCCTCACACTCTTCTCAGTTATTTGCCGTAAGCG
>CAZMNI010000146.1:0-5551 GCA_964567615.1 uncultured Chryseobacterium sp. | reverse complement strand
AGGCCCTGGATGATGCGCCGGGCCTCACGGACGGTATCCGCCTCGCGCATACGCGCTTGCTGCCACACGTCGATGTCCTCCTGCGTGGCACGGCGGCGGATCTTCGTGATGTCTGCGTCTTCGCGGAGCTTGCGGGCTTTCATTTGGGCCCTGACGAGCTCGCCCGTCAGGGAAACCACTCCGACATCCGTGCCCGGATCGGCCTCCACCACCACCACATCGCCCACATGGACTTCGATCCCTTCAGGTTTCCGATAGAATCCCTTGCGGTTTGCCTTGAAGCGCACCTCAACGGCATCGAACGGTGTCACCCCTGAAGGCAGCGCCACGCCCTGTAGCCAGTCGAACACGGTCATGGGGCCGCACCCTCCGGTACCGCAGTTGCCGTTGCTCTTGCATCCCCGCGGGACGCCTCCCCCCTTGCTGCACGTCGCACAACTCATTCCCGCGAAGATAGGGGTTCCGCGCGCCCCTCCGTCACACCGGCCGGCGCAGCAGCCCGTGGGTCACAAATCCGAGGTCCAAGAAGACGAGCTTTCCGTTCACATTGCCTGCTATGTCGCGGTGTGCGCGCTCAAATGCCGCCCGCAATTCTGCGACATTCCCGTGGTGGATGAAGGGGGCAAACTTCTCGGCAAAGGCCCGCTCGCGTGCGGTGAGCCGCATCACCTCCGAGGCACCGTAGTTGCCGACGATGCATTGGCGCACCATGTGCAAACCGTACAGGCAAAACCGCTTCATCGACTCCCTTCCATCCTTCGAGAAGGCCTCTGCTAACCCCGCCAGCGCCACGGTGTCAAGTGCATAGCATGCGCGCATCCAGCGGACAAATGCATCGTGGTCCGAAGTTGCTCCTTCCGCAGACGCAAGCCGCAAAGCCGCGGCGAGGTTGCCGTCGGTGGCATGTGCCAATTCGAGGGCCGCATCTCCTGTGAGTCCGGTGAGCTCCGTGATTTTGCTGGCTGCCGTTGCATCGTCCAGCCGCGGAACCCGCACGGCCTGCACCCGCGACCGCACCGTCGCCAGCAACGCTTCAGGATGCTCAGAAACGAAAAGCATCACCGTCCGCTCCGTCGGCTCTTCGATGAGCTTGAGCATCTTGTTCGCCGTGTCAGAACGCATCAACTCAGGAAGCCACAGAATGAGCACTTTGAAGCCCCCTTTGAACGCTTTGAGCCCGAGCTTTCGGTTGATTTCCAACGCTTCGTGCACCCCGATAAACAACTGCTTTTTGTCCGCCCCCAACGCTGCAACCCACTCTTCAAGCCCGAAAAAAGGCCGGTCCCGCAGCAGGTCGCGCCAAACGGACAAAAACGGCGAAGACGTTGCCGTCTCCTCCCCCTCTCCCTTGTAAAATGGAAAACTCCAGTGCACATCCGGGTGCTGCAGCCCTGCGTGCGCTCGGCAGGACGAACACGCCCCGCAACTGTCCGCCTCTGAAGGCGCCTCGCAATGCAAATACGCTGCATACGCACGTGCCAAATCGAAGGCCCCGCTGCCTTCTGGCCCCTCAAACAGCATGGCATGCGCTACCCGACCCGATCGGACCCCGGCCCGAAGGCGCGCCGCTGTCTCTTCTGTCCCCGTGCACGCTGCGAACTGCATGCCGCGAAGGTAGTCAGAACTGCAGGTGCAGGGAGGTGTAAAGGCCGCGTCCGGGGGCTGCGATGCCCGAAGAGAAGACCTGGTAATGCATGTCGAGGAGGTTGCGCACCCCGAGCCGCAGTTGCGCGGTCCGGTGAAGCTGCCACGATGATTCGAAGTTCAACGTCCACCACGCCGGAGTGCCTTCGGGCAAGGCCTCGTCCGGGTTGTCCTCACCGTCTGAAGAATAGCGGTCGATGGGCTTCGCACCGTTGAAGAGAACGTAGCTCTGGAGCGTGAGGCCTCGCAGGGCATAGCTCGCCGCTGCCCGTCCGAAAAGTGGCGGGATGTGGGCAATCGGCGCGCCGGAGTCCCGCAATTCACCGGATGTCCAGTTGACCGCCGCTTCGAGCCCGAGTCGCTTGGTGAGCTGGGCTTGGAGTTCCGCGCGGGCGCCGGTGATGAGGGCTTGCCCGGCATTGACGTTTGTTTGGACCCGGGCGTAGTCTCCGTTGTAAAGCAGGGTATCTGAACCGCCGACCGTGGCCGCCACGGGGACGATGGCGTCGTCCCAGAGGGTCGCAAAGCCAGAGACCCCGAGGGCCAGCACGTGGCGCCCGCCCAAATCCCACCGCACCCCCTGCTCGGCACTGTATACGAATTCCGGCCGCAGCGAATCGTTTGGGACGGTGACCCAGCCGCTCTTCTCGAACACCTTGCCCACGTCGTCGACGTTCGGGTGCCGGAACCCACTGGAAACCGTCGATTGCAGCGACCACGATTTCGCCACCGCCCACTCCGCACTCGCACTTCCGGTCACAGCGCCTTTCCGGGACTCGATGCGGTCGAAGGGCAGCTCGACGGTGCGGCTCGCGGCATACCGGCACGCGAGGTCGGCGAAGCTGTACCGTGCGCCGGCGGAATACGTGACCCTGCCCGGACGCGAACGCAGCGTGGCGAACGCACCCCACTGTGCGAAATCACTGCCCCCGTTCGGGTACCGCGTCTCCTCGGTTTCGTCGCGCACCCCTGTGCCGATGTCCTCTGACCAGGCCACGGAAGTGACGCCATTCCATGCGCCGTTGACCCCGAGACCACCGACGATGCCGTTGCGGAATGTGCGCGTCAGCGAAGCCGTCAAGTCGAGGATGTCGACGGTTTCTTCTTGGTGGTAGCGGGTGGATTGGCCAAACCGCCGGCTGATGCGGTCTTCCCCGATCCGCTGGTAACTGGCCGTGATGCCGGCGGCCGCCCGCAAGGGGCGGAAGTATCCCCGGTACCGGGCCGAAGCGAGTATGCGCTCCTGCGGTCCGTAATACCATTCCGCCCACTTCAGCGCACCCCCGCTGCGATCGTCGAACATATCAAACCGGGGAATGTCCGTTGTGGTGCTGTACTGCAGGTTCAGCACGATGGAGCCGTCGGGGAGGGAGATGGCGAGTTTTTGGAGCAGGTCGAGCTGGCGGTAACCGGAGCGCAGCTGCAGGGCGGGGTCCTCGTTCGTGAGAACCGTATCGCGGCCGTCCACCCGAGCGACCACCTCCCGCACCAGGCCCCATTCCGCGTCGCCGTGGGTCCTGCGCGTGCCCATCCGCAAATCCCCGAACTCCGAAGCGGATACCGAGGTCAACGACGCGACCCTGCCCATGCCCACCTCCACATCGGCGTGCACTGCGTGGCTTTGATTTGGTGAGCGGTAGGCGTACGAACCGCGTGAAAACACCCCAGTGCGGCCCAGCTGCGGCTCACGCGTGGTGTAGTGGATGACCCCGCCGAGGGCATCGCTCCCGTAAGCGACGGAGTTCGGACCCAACACGACCTCCGTGCGCGCCAAGATGGCCGGATCCACCGTGATGGCATTTTGCAGGTGACCGCTCCGGTAGATGGCGTTGTTCATCCGGACTCCGTCCACCACGAGCAAGATACGGTTTGCCTCAAACCCCCGGATGACCGGCGACCCGCCGCCCTGCTGGCTTTGCTGCACCAGCACCGAGCCGGTGGACCACAGCAACTCCGCACTCGTCGTGGGCACTTCCAAGTTTTTCACGGGCGACATCCGGGCAGACGAAAGGCCCGCCAAGGCCGTCAACCGGTCGGCCGAAGTCGCTTCCGATGTAGCGCGCACCGCCACTTCGGCCACCTGCAACGACACGAGGTCTTCGACCATCCGGAGCTTGCGCGGGATGGCATCGGAAGGCAAAATAATCAGGTCCAAATACCCCGTACTCCGCACCACCAGCGTGTCCTGCGGTCCCCGAAGCGAAACCAGCGCCGCCTTGCCCTCCGCATTTGCCGTGACGGCCTTTCCGGTGGACCGGTTGAGCACAACCGCAAATGGGACAGGCGTCACCCCATCGCCGCTCACCACCTGAGCCGGCGGTGCATCACGCTGTGCAGATGCTGCAACCGCACATCCCCACAGCACCATTGCAATACATCGCCACATCGCTTTCTAGATTGAGTGCGCACCTCTGTCCAAGAATCATTCCAAAAAGTGTTAATCAGCCCCTCCTCCGAAAACCGCCTCCAGCACCTCGTACGAACGCAGGCGCCGCGGCCCACTGAGGTGCAGCTGCAGGTACCTCAACTGCGCCATAACCACCTCTTTCCGCACCGACAGTGGCAATGGATCGTCCACAGGGCCTGCGGTTCTCGCATAAAAAGCCCGCGCGGCCTCGGGCGCTAAAAACCCGTCGTCGCCGCTGGCCCGTTCCGCCCATTCTCCCGAAGCCAAATCAAGTCCCATGCGCGGATCTGGCGGGGGAGAAGGCGCCAGACCGAGCAAGGCGATGGCCGTCCCCAGGAAATCGGCATGCGGCGTGCCGATGCGCTCCGCGGTATCCAGCCGCACAGCCAAGTCCACAGCTGCATCGAACACGTCCGGATGGGGGGACTGTTCCGGCAAAATCCGCACCAGCACTTCGGCCACAAAAAACGCCACCGCTGCACGTGCAGCTTCCGTCGTCATGCGCTCGGGCACCCGCACCCGCCGCACCTCGCCGTAGCGGAACAAGCCCTCCGAACCCTTCCTGCTCACCGCCGCTGCCTCGAGCACCGCCAGCGGGTGCCAAACGGCCTTCACCCCCTTCCCCCGCACCCACACCGCAACTACGCCCAGCGCACGGCTCAGCACCTTCGCCACATGGCCCGAATCCGAATACGGCACCACATCGAGCACCACCCACCGATCCGCGTCGAGCCGCACCGAGGCCATGGCTTCAGTCTTCTTCGCCCGCAGCAAACAAGCCGCTCATCAAATCGCTGAAGCTCACCTCCTGCCCCACCACTTCCTTCCCGATGAGGTTGTGCTCGGCCAGTCCGTGCAACACAAACTCCATCCACACCCCGCGGTCGTGCGGCTCCGGTCCGACATAGCGATCGACCAACGCCCCGAGACCCGGAACCTCTTCGAGCCGGCTGCGGTACCCGTCGTTCGAATCCGTGGCGAGCACTTCGACCCCGTGCGCCGCCACATGCGCCACCACCGGAGCATACACGTCCTCGAGTTTGCGGCGCCGGATGAGTTCCGGATCCGGAAAGACTTCCGGAAACTTGGCCCGGATGGCTTTGCCGATGAGGTGGTGTGCCACCGCCTCCGGTCCTTCCTGCTCCCCTTCGTATACGAGCTCGACCTTGCCCGTTACGGCGGGCAAAATGGCCAGCACATCGGTCACCCGCACCTGTGCGGGGCCGCCGACCGTGAGCGCGCGAAGTTCTGCCGAGGCGACGAGGTGCTCGAAGGCCGTAATGGTCATGCGGGCGGAGACCCCGCTTTTCGCATCGATGTACTCGCTGTCGCGGGCGGCCACGGCCACGCGTTCGATGAGCTCCTCGAGCAGTTCCGGGACGCGCACGCGGGCGGCGGAGGCGGCGGCTTCTTGCCGCGTGATCGCCATGCCGTCGCTGAGCGAGGTGGGGTAGTGCGTGAGGATTTGGGACTGGATGCGGTCCTTCAGCGGCGTGATGA
>CAZMNI010000145.1:0-5605 GCA_964567615.1 uncultured Chryseobacterium sp. | reverse complement strand
GGCGGTGGCTTGGTCGCGGATGCGGCGGCTGACCTCGAGCAACAGCATCTCCTCCTGCATGCCCAGCGCGGCCACGCATTGCTGGATGTAGACGCTGCGCCGGACGGGGTCTGGGATGGCGGCGAGGGAGTCCAGCACGCTGTGGATCATCTCCGCGCGCCGCGTAGGATCGTTGCCTGCATCGGCACCGAGCAAAGCGACTTTGAATGCCAAGAAGTCTTGGGACTCTGTGTCAAGGAACTGCCGGAGTTCCTCGGGGCTGACTTTGTGCGAGAAGCTGTCCGGGTCGTCGCCGTCGGGGAAGCGGACGACCTGCACGTCGCAGCCGGCGGCCAGCAGGAGGTCGATGCCGCGAAGTGAGGCGCGGATGCCCGCAGCGTCGCCGTCGTAGAGCACGGTGACGCGCCGGGTGAAGCGGCGGATGAGCTTGATTTGGCCCTCCGTGAGGGCCGTCCCAGAAGACGCCACGGCATGTTGCACCCCCGCCTGGTGCAAGGCCATCACGTCCGTGTACCCCTCCACCAGCAAGACCCGGTCTTCGCGCACGATGGCCGGCCGCGCGAGGTCGAGCCCGTAGAGCACATCGCCCTTGTGGTACAGCGCGCTTTCGGGGCTGTTGAAGTACTTCGCGACGTCCTTGTCCTTGCGCAGCGTCCGTCCACCGAAGGCGATGACGCGGCCCGTCGTGTCGCGGATGGGGAACATGACCCGGCCCCGGAAGAAGTCGTACGCAGAGCCGTCGCGTTCCTTCGAGAGGCCCGCGGAGATGAGGCGGTCGAGGGAATAGCCGGCATCGAGCGCCGCCTTTGTCATGGCATCGCGACGCTCCGGGCACCACCCGATGCCGAAGTTCGTCACGGTGTCGTCCCGGAAGCCGCGGGATCGGAAGTAGCTCAGGGCCACGCTGCGCCCTTCGTCGGTGGTGTGCAGCGCATCTGAGAACCAACGCGCCGCCCAAGCTAGCACGGCGGCAAGACTCTCGCGCTCCGTACGTTCCGCTTGCACTTCTGCGGAAGGCGTCTCTTCAGGCACTTCGATGTTGTAGCGCCGCGCGAGCATGCGCAACGCTTCCGGATAGCTGATTTTTTCCTTCTCCATCAAGAAGGTGACCAAACTTCCGGCCTTGCCGGAAGAGAAGCACTTGAAGATGCCCTTCGCCGGTACGACATAAAACGAGGGGGTCTTCTCGCTCGTGAAGGGGCTCAGTCCGCGGTACGTGCTGCCCGATTTCTTCAGGTCCACGTAGTCGCCGATGACCTCCTCGATGACGGCGGTGCTCAGGATGGTATCGACGACGGATGCGGGAATCACGGATGGAAGGTACTTCAGGAACGCAAACGGTCCGCCGCTGCGGACCGCCGGTTCAGCCCTGTCGGGGGCTTGCAAAAACCTGCCGTGCCGGCGGTAAGGCCGGACGAGGCAGCGAAGGTTGCGGTGAATGGGTTGCCTGAACTTCACCGCACCGTTAACGGATGTTGAAGGTTTTCAGCGTGCAGTCGAGGCGGGGTCGAGGTACCTTTGGGAAGTGAAACGCAGCCGAAAGGTGCCCTGGTTCCTCGTCCTGATGGTCACGGCCTTCCTGGCCATGAGCACGGTGCAGGTGCTTTGGCTGCGGGACTCGGTGCGGCTCAAGCACGAGCTTTTTGACGACAATGTGGAGCATGCCCTGAGCCAAGTGGCAGATCGGTTCCTGCGTCCTACTGTGGACATGTTGACGATGGAACTCGAGTCCATGCCCGCGACCGGGGGCGCAGGGGGCACCATCGGCACCGGAGCGAGGACCGACGCGTTGACCGAGCGGATGCTCGCGCGCATGGATGCCTTTCGACTCGACAGCTTGGTCGGGGAATCGCTCAAGGAACACGGCATCCGCACCGCGGCGGTCATCGGGGTCTTCGATGCCTTCGGACAACCCGTGCGCCTCGACGAAGCCTCGGAGCCTTTTCTGCCCGTGCTTTCGGAATCCCCCTACACCGTGCGCATCGATCCGGTTGTGGTACGCGTGGTGTTTCCTCATCTGAACCGCGACCTCCTGCACGAACTGTGGATGCAGTTTGTGCTTACGGGAGGCATGCTCAGCATCATCGCACTCGGTTTTTTCCGGACGGTGGTGGCTGCGAACCGGAACAAGCGGATCGACCGGATCCGTCGGGACCTCATGAACAATTTGACCCACGAGCTGAAGACGCCGATTTCGACCATCGGTCTTGCCGCAGAGGCGTTAGGCGATCCGGATATGCGGCGCAACGAGGACAGCATGCGGCACTATACCGGGCTGATCCGCGAAGAGAGCAAACGCCTGACCGTGTTGGTCGAGAATGTGCTGCAGGCGAGTTTAGCAGATTCCGGCGCCTTGCGGTTTTTCCCCCAACCACTGAACATCCACGATGTGCTGAGGGAGGTAGTGCGCACGAATGCCATCCAAATCCACAAGCGAGGTGGACGTGTCGAGCTGTTGCTCGATGCGGGAAATCCCGTTGTGGAGGCGGATAAAATCCACCTGACGAATGTGGCGTACAACCTCATGGACAACGCGATGAAGTATGCCAAATCCCATCCCCACCTGGTCATTTCTACATCGCAACTTGCTGATGGGCTTATGATTAAATTCAAAGACAATGGAATCGGCATCTCGAAAGAGCATTTGGGCAAGGTCTTTGATAGGCTCTATCGGGTACCTACTGGGAACGTTCACGATGTGAAGGGTTTCGGACTCGGGCTGAGCTACGTGAAAACGGTAGTGGAGCGCCACGGGGGGGAAATCGCAGTCGAGAGCGTGCCCGGGAAGGGGAGCACCTTCATCGTTCGCTTGCCGCGGCACGTGGCGAAGAAGGGGTGAGCCGGGTCCCGCGAACAAAACGAACACTGCCATGCAAACGAAAGCACCTGTCCGCATTTTGTTGTGTGAAGACGACCCGAACCTCGGTCGGTTGCTCAGTGATTACCTCACCGCGAAAGGATACGCCACCACGTGGGCGAAAGACGGCGTGGAGGGTTTGAAGGAGTTTCACCGCCAGTCGTTTGATTTTGCACTGCTCGATGTGATGATGCCGCGGAAGGATGGTCTCGAGGTGGCGGAAGAGATCCGCCGCGAGTCGCGCCATCTCCCCATTCTGTTTCTCACGGCGCGCAGTGCAAAGGAGGATACGCTTGAAGGGTTCCGGGTGGGCGCGGACGATTACATGACGAAGCCCTTCAACATGGAGGAGCTGCTGATGCGCATCCAAGCCATCTTGCGCCGTTCCGCCTCGTTGCCGGAAGAGGGGGAGCAGGTGACCACCTTCGAAATCGGCACGTACACCTTCGATTACAACACCCAAACCCTGCGCCGGGGGGCCGAAGACAACCGGCTTACAACGAAGGAGAACGAATTGCTTTTCCTGCTGTGCAAGCACCGCAACGGCCTGCTCGAGCGCGCCCATGCGCTGAAGGCGATTTGGGGGGAGCCGAACTATTTCAACGGCAGGTCCATGGACGTGTACATCGCAAAGCTCCGGCGGCACCTGAAGGACGACCCCTCCATTGAAATTCTCAACGTGCACGGCAAGGGCTTCAAGTTGCTCGCGAATTGACCGTCAGCGGTTAACGGGGAATTGCCGGGCTTTTGTACCTTTGCGCCCCCGAAACCGCCCTCGGACAATACATTTGCCGTGAACGACAACCTCCGCATCCTCGCCGGTTCTGCCTCCCACGCGTTGGGTGCCCGCATCGCTGCGGCCTACGGTGCGGAACTGGTTCCTGTGAACACGACGCGGTTCAGCGACGGGGAATTCCAAGTGAGCATCGAGGAAACGGTGCGCGGCCGCGAGGTGGCCATCGTGCAGTCCACGTGTCCTCCGACAGACAACCTCTTCGAGCTGTTGTTGCTCATCGATGCCGCGAAGCGCGCCAGTGCGAAGCGCATCATCGCCGTGATACCGTACTTCGGTTGGGCCCGGCAAGACCGCAAGGATCAGCCGCGGGTGGCCATCGGAGCAAAGCTGGTGGCAAACATGCTGACGGTCGCAGGCGTGGACCGGGTCATCACGATGGACCTCCATGCGGACCAAATCCAGGGGTTCTTTGAAGTCCCGGTGGACCACTTGTACGCCAGCACGTTGTTCCTGCCCTACCTCGAGCAAATGGACCGGAGCACGTTGTGCATCGCCACGCCTGACACCGGGGGAACGAAGCGCGCAAACAGCTATGCAAAAACCCTCGGGGTGGACATGGCCATTTGCTACAAGCAGCGCAAAGTGGCGAACAAAATCGAGCACATGACCGTCATCGGGGAGGTGGAGGGAAAGGACGTGGTGCTCGTCGACGACATGTGCGACACGGCAGGCACGCTCACGAAGGCGGCGGAGTTGATGATGCAGCACGGTGCGCGGAGCGTCCGTGCCATGTGCACCCACGCGGTGTTGAGCGGTCCCGCCTACACGCGCATCGAAGAGAGCATGTTGTCGGAAATGATTGTGACCGACAGCATCCCCCTGGACCGCACCCAGCCCTGCGGAAAAATCCGCGTGCTGCCGGTACACGACATGTTTGGCCAAGTACTCACCTGCCTGATGGAAAACCGTTCCATCAGCTCAAGTCTAGAAATCCATTAAACCCGCGTTATGAAAACTGCATCATTGAGCGGCTCCCCCCGTGGGAGCGTAGGGAAAAAAGATGCGAACGAGCTGCGCAAGAGCGAACGGATCCCCGGGGTGCTCTACGGACTCGGTCAGCAACTTCACTTCCATGTCGCTGAGCTCGAACTCCACCGGCTCGTCTACAATCCCGAAGTCTTCCGCCTCCAATTCGACTTGGACGGCAAAGTGCACCAGTGCATTTTCAAGGAAGTTCAGTTCCACCCGGTGACGGACAAGATCCTGCACATCGACTTGCTCGAGCTTGACGAAAGCAAGCCGGTACGCGTGGACTTGCCGTTGCGCACCACCGGAACTTCGCCGGGGGTGATGGCCGGTGGCCGCCTCGAGTTGCAGTACCGTCGCGTTCCGGTGAGCGGCCTTCCGAAGGACCTGCCGGATTTCGTGGCGGTGGACATTTCGAACCTCGAAATCGGCCAAAACGTGCGGGTGCGGGACCTGTCGGTTCCGAATTGCACGGTGTTGCTGAGTGACTCGACGTTGCTCGCAGCGGTGCAACAGACGCGTGCGGCCATGGCGGCTGCAGCGGCTGCAGCGGCTTCGAAGTAATCCGGCGTAGCTGGGGCCATGAAGTACCTTGTCGTAGGACTCGGCAACCCCGGCCCGGAATACGTCGAAACCCGGCACAACATCGGATTCAAGGTCGTGGACACGCTCGCGGCCGGTGCAGGAGGAACCTTTTCTCCAGCCCGGCTGGGAGACGTGTCCACGGTCCGTTTCCGGGGGAGGACGTTGGTGTTGCTGAAGCCCTCAACGTTCATGAATCTCAGCGGCAAGGCGGTCCGGTATTGGTTGGACGCGGAGCGGATCGATCGGGAGCGGCTGGTGGTGGTCACGGACGATTTGGCGCTGCCGTTCGGGACCATTCGGCTGCGGGCGAAGGGGTCGGACGGCGGGCACAACGGCTTGAAGGATATCCAAGCGGTGCTCGGAACCACCGAATATGCACGGCTGCGCTTCGGCATCGGCGC
>CAZMNI010000144.1:0-5635 GCA_964567615.1 uncultured Chryseobacterium sp. | reverse complement strand
GGGCGGCGCGGGCGGTGAGGAGGTTCGTGCCAAGGTTGGGCTGCGCGAACGAGCCGTTGCTCAGGTGGGTGAGGGCAAGGCCGAACCTGAAGCGGGGGAGGGGCGTGGTGACCAGGCCGAGCCGCAGGGCTGCGTTGAGGTGTGAGCCGAGGATGAAGTTGCCGGGCCGCAGGTCCGGGTCGTAAGGGGCGAATGCCCAGCCGATTCCCGTGCCGACTTCGAAGGCTGACCGCTGCGAGAGGGGGTGGCGTACGGTCCAAATGGCGTGGGCCTGCGGCCCGACGCCGGGCCCGCCGGCCGAGGTGAATGCGAGCTCCAGGCCTTCGAGGGGAGGAGGGCGAAGTCCGCGGCGACCGGCCGTGGTCCAGGCGCCGGCGGCCGGGCGGAGCAGGGACACGGTACCGCCGAAGGCATGGGCGGTGACAGCGGACCACATTTCCGGGCGGTGGACGGCGGTGAAGCCGAAGGTGAGGCCCAGTTCGGCGGTGCGCGCTGGTGTTGCGTGCGGCCCCGGCTGCGCCAGCAGCGGGGAAACGCTTACAAAGAGGGACACGACGACCGCAAAGTGCTGCTTCACTGCCCCAAATTACCGGCGTACCTTCGCTTCATGCACACCCGGGAGGAGAAACTTGCCGCGTTCGGTCGCTTGCTTGACACCATGGACGAGCTGCGCGCGCAATGTCCTTGGGACCGCAAGCAGACGTTTGAATCGTTGCGCCACTTGACCATCGAGGAAACATACGAACTGGCCGATGCCATCCTTGACGCCGACCTCGCAGAGGTGCGCAAGGAGACCGGGGACCTGTTGTTGCACATGGTGTTCTATGCAAAGATTGCCAGTGAGTTGCCGCGTGAGGAGGGGGGCTGGGACATTGCCGATGCGCTGCATGGAATCTGCGACAAATTGGTCGCGCGCCATCCGCACATTTACGGGGACGTCGAAGCAACGGACGAGGACGCGGTGAAGGCGAATTGGGAGCGGCTCAAGTTGCAGGAGGGTGCGCGTTCTGTGCTCGAAGGTGTGCCGCAGTCGTTGCCTGCCCTCGTCAAGGCCTACCGCATCCAAGACAAGGTGCGCGGTGTCGGATTTGAATTCGAACAAGCGGCCGATGTCTGGGCCAAAGTCGAGGAGGAGCTCGGGGAATTCCGCGCGGAGGAAGCTGCGGGTTCAGCGCGCGCGGCAGACGAATTCGGCGATGTACTTTTTGCGTTGATCAATTACGCTCGCTTCACAGGCATCAACCCGGACGAAGCCCTTGAGCGCACAAACCGCAGGTTCATCGCCCGCTTCCGGCACCTCGAGGAAGCGGTGGTTGCGGATGGAAAACAGCTCGGTTCGGTACCCTTATCGGAGCTCGACCAGTACTGGGAGCGGGCCAAATCCATCCACGGATGACCCTCCTGCGCGACGTGCTGCTGCATGCCGCCTGGCTCAGCGCTTTGGGCTTCAGTGCATGCAATCAACCCGATGCGCCGGATTGCTTCCAGCGCGCCGGTGCGAATGCGCGTGATTCGGTCGTTTTTGAAGGGGTCGATGCCACGTCGCTGTTGCTCTATGACCGGATTGATGTGACCTGGGAACCGGGTGAGCCGGGACGCACGGTGGTGGTGTGGGAAGGGCCTGAGAATCTGCTCGCGGAATCTGAAACAGACTGGGATGGCACCACGCTGACACTCGGCGACGGAAACACATGCCGCTGGGTGCGGGATTTGGGCATCACCTTGCGCGCTACAGTGCGCTCCCCCGCGCTTGCAGCGGTAGAGCACCGGGGCGCAGGCCGTTTTGCAGCCATACTTCCCGACCGCCCGGGCACGTTCCGCCTCGATGCGCGCAACTGCTCCGGCTCCATCGACCTCGATGCCGCAGGCGACACCGTGGCCGTGCTGCTGCACTCCGGCGCGGTGACCGCTACCCTCACCGGCAGCCCCACGGTGCTGGAGGCCTTCTCGGCCGGTCTGTCGGGACTCGACGCCTCTCGGTGTTACAGCACGCGCGCATTCATCCACCAAGCCGCCTTGCGCCCGTTGCGGTTCCGCGCTACCGAGTACGCCTACCTGGCCTTGACGGGCCCCGGCGATGCAGTCCTGCACGGCACCGCGCCTGATGATCTCGAACTCGAACGCACGGGGGAGGGGGAATTGCGGACGGAAGAGTAGCGCTTCGTGGGGTAATTGAAGCCGTTGTCCGTTATCTTCGATGGAGAATCAATACAACGTGAGAGATGAACTTTTTCATGTCCTTTCAGGAACGCGCCCAGTTAGGCATGGAGGAATTGTCCAAGCAATTGCCTGTCACCTTGAAAATGGCTCGCCTCCAGGCGGCTTGGTTGCGGACACAAAGTTGTTCCGCTCAGCAGAAGAAGCGGCCCTGATTGCTTGGATTCACGAACATCGGCTCATGGTCGAAGGGGTGCGTTTGGATGACTTTGTGAGCAGTGGGGCTGAGCAGCGGGTGTTTTTGAGGGATGATAGGCACGTGGTGAAGTTAAATGATGCCATTTTTTACAAATGCTGGAGGGATTATTTATTGAATCTCTTGATCCACAACGTTCTTTTTCCTGACACCGCCTACGAATTGGTTGGATTCACCCAGGAAAATCAACGGTTGTAAGCGATGGTTCAGCAGCCATTTGTAGCTGCAGACGTTCCAACCGACTTGGAGCTGGTAAGGAGGTTTATGCAATCGAACGGTTTCGAACGGGTGCGGAACAACGACTACTATCACCCTGATTGGGGTGTTATTCTAGAAGATTTGCACGATGAAAACGTGCTTACTCGAAACGGTGTCTTGTACTTCATTGACACAGTGTTTTTTACAACAGACGTTTTCTGGAGGATGAATGGGTGACACCAAGCTTCCTGATCTGGCCCCTCGGCCGTGGCAGTGATTGAATGCCGTATTTTCGGAGGATTAAATCGAGACAAAGCGATGCGACTAGACGTTTTGATGCGCAAGATGGGACGCGGGGTGTGGGCCGTGGTGTGGATGCTTTGTATGCCGGGCATTCACGCCCAACAAGCGCCAGCAAGCCGACCGGGTACGACTGCACAAGAGGTGATGCCCACGCCCGGAGTGGACGTGAATCCCTTCCGGCAACTCGGTCCGGAATTGCCGACGCCGAACACCTACCGCACGGCGTCTGGAGCGCCAGGACATGAGTACTGGCAACAGCGCGCAGATTACGACATCAAGGTGCGGCTGGACGATGTGGCGCGCAGGATCGATGGCGAAGAGCGCATCACCTACTTCAACAACAGTCCCGATGTGCTGCGCTACGTTTGGCTCCAGTTGGACCAAAACCAAAGCGCGAAGGACAGCGACGCGGAACTCATCCGGGAAACGCGCATGTCGGACCGCATGACCTTTGATCAGGTGCGCAAGTTGGAGCCGGAGTTCGACGGGGGCTTCCGCATCGGCAAAGTCGCAGATGCTTCGGGCAAACCGCTCACGTACACCGTCAACAAGACCATGATGCGCGTTGAGTTGCCGCAACCCTTGCAGCCCGGGGGCAAGTTCGTGTTCGACGTCAGCTGGTGGTATCCCATCAACGACCGCATCAAGTACGGCGGCCGGTCGGGGTACGAGTACTTCGAGGAAGACGACAACTGCCTGTACACCATTGCCCAATTCTATCCCCGGATGGTAGTGTACTCGGATGAAACCGGTTGGCAGCACAAGCAGTTCCTCGGGGCGGGCGAGTTCACGCTGAACTTCGGCAACTACACGGTCGCCATTACCCTCCCCGCTGACCACGTGGTCGCTTCGACGGGCGAGCTGGTGAATGCAAAGGAGGTCTTGACGGCCGAGCAGCGCACACGGCTTTCCCGCGCCTTCACCTCGAACGAGCCGGTGATGATTGTGACGGAGGAGGAGGCCCGGAAGAACGAGCCCTCGCGTTCGAAGGCCCAGAAAACATGGGTGTTCAAGGCGGAGAATGTGCGCGATTTCGCCTGGGCTTCCAGCCGGAAGTTCCTGTGGGATGCGATGGGAGTGGAGGTAGGCGCGAAGCGCGTTTGGGCCATGAGCTACTACCCGAAAGAAGGGAATCCGCTGTGGGAACAGTACAGCACGAAGGCCGTGGCCCAAACCCTCATCACCTACTCGAAGCACACGGTAGACTACCCCTATCCGGTAGCCATCAGTGTCCACTCGAAGTGGATCGGCATGGAGTACCCGATGATTTGCTTCAACGGCGGCCGTCCGGAGCCCGACGGTACCTACACGGACCGCACGAAGTATGGGATGATCAGTGTCATCATCCACGAGGTGGGGCACAACTTCTTCCCCATGATCATCAACTCCGACGAGCGCCAATGGACCTGGATGGACGAAGGCCTGAACACCTTCTGCCAGTACCTCGCCGAAAAAGAGTGGGACCGAAACTACCCCACCCGCCGCGGCTCCGCCCGCGACATCCGGGAGTACATGGCCGGTGACAAGTCGCGGATGAGCCCGATCATGACGAACTCGGAGTCGATTTGGCAATTCGGCAACAACGCCTACGGCAAACCGGCTACGGCCCTGAACATCCTGCGCGAAACGGTCATGGGTCGGGAGCTCTTCGACTACGCCTTCAAGGAGTACGCGCGCCGCTGGGCCTTCCGCCACCCTTCACCGGCGGATTTTTTCCGCACCATGGAGGACGCGTCGGGGGTGGACTTGGATTGGTTTTGGCGCGGCTGGTTCTACACCACAGACCACGTGGACATCGCCCTTGAACAGGTGCGTTGGTTCCAAGCAGAATCCGGCGACCCGGTCATCGAAGCGGACTTCGCCCGCGCCCGGGATGCGGCCAAGCCCGCGGACATCTCGCTCCTGCGCGACCGCACAGCCATCCCCGTCACCCGCCTCGAAGCCGACCCGAAGCTGCACGACTTCTACACCACGACCGATCCCTTCGCCGTTCTAGAAATGGACAAGACGGAAGCAGCTGCGGTGCTCGCCGGACTGGAGGAAGGTGACCGCGCCATGCTCCGCGATGGGCGCAATTACTACGAGTGCACGTTCCGCAACCTCGGCGGGCTCGTCATGCCCTTAGTCGTGGAGCTGGAATTCGCAGACGGTACGCGTGAAGTGCGCCGCATTCCGGCTGAAATCTGGAAGATGGGAACGCCGACGGTCACAAAGACTTTCGTTACGGAGCGACCGCTGACCCGCATTCTGCTCGATCCTTACCTCGAACTCGCAGACGTGGACATGTCGAACAACAGTTGGCCGCCGCGACCGGAGCCCTCTCGCTTTGAACTCTACAAGGAGAAACAACGCCCGGAAGGGGAGAACCCGATGCAGCGGGCGCGGAGGGACGGGGAACGGGAATGAGGCCGCGGCTGCGCCGCTCTGCAACAGGGGACAGGGAACAGGGGACAGGGAACAGGGAATAGGTCGCCGGCGTTGCCGGCTTGAGGCGCCGCTGCGCGGCGAGAGGCTGCGGTTGCGCCGATTTGCAACATGGATGAGGCGCCGCTGCGCGGCGAGAGGCTGCGGCTGCGCCGCTCTGCAACACGCATGAGGCGCCGCTGCGCGGCGAGAGTCCTCGGCTGCGCCGCTCTGCAACACGCATGAGGCGCCGCTGCGCGCCGACCAACCCCAACCCCAACCTCATCCCTCATCCCTCATGTGCGGCCGCTACACCAC